>JAADGT010000284.1 GCA_013152215.1 Deltaproteobacteria bacterium | reverse complement strand
TAGGAAGCTAGGAAGCAACAGGCCTCCCCCCTGATCGTGGGGTGAACGACCTGCTGGAGACCTGGCTCCGGCGGGCGGTGAATCTGGGGCCCTCTCCTCCGCTGCACGCCCTCACCGGACGTCGCGTTCCGTCGAAGGCCCCAGATTCACCCCTCACCCGATCGGTACGAACCCACCAAGCACAACGCCGGGGTCAGCGTGCCAGGTTGCAGCCGGTCTCGTCCACCGGCGGGGTGACCTGGTCGGCCGGGAACACCCGGACGGGGTTCAGAATGGGAATGGGGTAGGCCGGGTCCCGGGCGGTGCGGCCCCACGTGGCCGGGGTCAGGGCCTGGTGGTCCCCGGGCCGCAGGGTGATCCTGCCCACCGGCAGCTCCACGCTCAGGCCCTCCAAGGCCCCCACCACGGCCTCCTTGCCGGTGGAGCCGGCCTTTTCCACGGCGGCCTTGTAGGTGTACACCGCGCCGTAAGCGCCGTGGGCGTTGTACGACGGGTACTGGCCGTACCGCTCGCGGTAGGCGTCGACGAAGGCCCGGTTCCGCGTCGAGTCGTTGGCCAGGAACCAGTACCGGGTGCCCACCCACACCCCCTCGGGCATCCTGTCTTTCAGGGCGTAGAGCACCTCGGTGGCCCCTCCCAGGGACATGAGGACGTCGAACCGGCCGTCGAAGAATCCCAGATCCCGGGCCTGCCGGACGAAGTCGATCAGGTTCCCGCCCCACAGGGAGATGAACACCCCCTCGGGCTTGGCCTTCATGATCTTGGTGATGTACGGGCTGAAGTCCGTGGTCTTGATCGGAGCGAACGCCACCTGGTCGTCGGGCAGAAAGGTCACGTCGGGCCGCAGCTCCTTGAGATACTTCCGGAAGTACTCCCACGACTGGTACCCGAACGCGTAGTCCGGCCCCACGGTGGCCCACACCTTGGCCTTGCTCTTCGCCGCCACCAGGGCGCCTGCCTTGCAGTTCTGGTTGATGTTCACCGACACCCGGAACGTGTACCGGTTGCACACGCTCCCGGTGACGTCGGGCGTGGCCGCGTGGGTGATGATCAGCGGGGTGCGCAGCTCCTTCATGGCGGGCACCACCGACTTGGCCACCCCGCTCGAGTCGAGCCCGATCACGCAGTCCACCCCCTTCTGATACACCAGCTTGCGGATCGCCCGGATCGCCACGTCGGGCTTGCCGGTGGAGTCCTCGAAGTACCCCTCGACCTTGCGACCGAGGATGCCCCCGGCCCGGTTGATCTCGTCGATCGCCAACTGGGCCCCCTGTTTGGCGAACTCCCCGTAGGTGGCGAACGGGCCCGACATGATGTACACGAACCCCAGCTTGACCGGTTTCTCGGCCCGGGCCGCGGGCGCCAGCCACGGCAAGGCCAAACCCACGGCGATCCAGACGACGGCGCGGCGCAACGATCGGTGCGTGCTCATGGCCACCTCCTTTCCCAATGGGCGATGGGCCGGGCCACCCGGCCCTGGAACCAGCCGACCGATCGAGTATAGCTTCCAAACACCGGTTGCCAAGGGCGCCCCTTGATTCTCCCGGCTCTTCGGCCCTGTTCCGACCAAGAGAAAAAATTTTCCCACACCCCCCACGACGCCCGGCACCGATGTCTCTCCAACGGGAAGAAGTGGAAAATGTTTTCCCACACCTTCGCTGCACAGGAAACCGCACTACCACGAAAAATGTCTACAAAATCAATACGATACGTGGCACATCGCCGCCGGCACGGCTCATGCATTTCCCAGACCGACTTTTCCCCTCCAGGCCCGGACGGGTCACGAAGACCCGAGGTCCGCGGAAGGAGCCGCCGTGAGACGCCCCTCGCCCCTCTTCGCCCTGGTCTTTCTCCTCTGCATCGCCTCCGCCACGGCCCCGATCGAAAGCGCCTGGGGCCTGACCGTGGACGGGGACCTGTCCGACTGGGGATTGATCCGACCGGAGGAGGGGTTCTCAACCGCCGACGCGGTGGGGCATCCCGTCTCCGGCCACCGGAACGGGGTGTGGTACTGGGAGGAGCGGGGTGCCGTGGACGACTGGGGGTATGTGGAGCCCGGCTACGGGGGCTACGACTACGACATCCTGGGCCTGTACTTCGCCTTCGACGCGGACAGCCTGTACTTCGCTGCGGTCACGGGGATGCCGCCGGATGGGACCGAGGGCGGGAGCTGGGGCGGCACCACCTGGGATGCGGGCCACCTCTACTACCTCGGGGACATCGTCTTCGGCCTGGGCGGCCTGAGGTGGGCGGTCGAGACGCGAGGCGACCACAGAGGGAAGGTGTTCGAGGTCTCGGCCTGGGAAACCCCTTCCGCATTCCCGCAAAGCGGCCCCGTGGGCATGGCCGGGGGGACCCAGGTCCAGGATGCCGGGCAGGGGTTCGCGTACCTGGCGTTAGGTGACTCCTACGAGGGGTACGGCACCCTGTACGCCCTGGAGACTGCGGTGTCTCGCAGCGCCCTGGGCTTGGACGGGGCGTCGCTGGAGGGCATGCGGGTGCACCTCACCGAAACCTGTGGGAACGACGTGGCCGACATCCTGGTGGCCCCGGAACCGGCCAGCCTGATCCTTTTGGGCACCGGGCTCCTCGGTTTGGCCGGGGCGGCCCGGCGCTCGGGAAGGAAGCGGGACGGACCGGATCGTTCGTGAGCGGTCGTCGCGAAGTCGCTGGGTGTGCGCCAGATCGCGGCAAGCTCAAACGTCGAGGGACGCTAGGCGTACCGCACGGCACGTCGGGCCCTGGGGCGAGCACGCCCCGAGATGGCGTGCAATCGGCGGTTGCAGCAGAACGCTCCAGGAGCAATGGGGGGCTAGGGGCGTGACCGAGGCGCCTCGCCCCAGCACAGGTAGGCCCATCCCCCGTAGAGCTCCTCCATTCGGACGTTCTCGAGGCAGGCGGCCATGGCCTCCCAGGGCCGACGCTCGGCCGCCTCTACCGTGACCCCGAACCCGCGGGTCAGCCACACCCCGAGGCGAAACGTCCATTCCGGCCAGCCGGGCGCGCGCTTGAGGTCCAACACCACGAGCCGCCGGCCCGGCTCCAGGGCTCGGGCCGCGTTGCGGATCACCCGTTCGTACCCCGGGATCAAGGTGATCGCCAGGGTGGAGATCACCCCCTGGAGGGGGGACGGGAACCGGTACCCTTCGGCGTCGCACCGGACCAGCTCCACGTTCCGCCACCCGTGCCGCCGCACCCGACGCCGAGCCCGACCCAGCATCCGGTCCGTCAGGTCCACACCCACGACCCTGCCCGCCGGCCCCACGGCCCGCCGCAGCAGGGGAAGGTTCAGGCCCGTGCCGCACCCGATGTCCACCACGGTGTCCCCCCGGCGCAGGCCCAGCGCCTCGACGGCCCGGCGCCGGTACGTGGGGAGCCGGAACCCGGCCAACACGTACAGGTTGGAGGTCAGGTCGTAGAGCGCGGCCCGGCGCCGGTAGATCTGCTGCACGTCTTCCTGGGAGAGCCCCACGGGAACCTCCTTCGACCTACTCGTACACCTTTTCCTCGGCCGCGTCCGCCTCGGCCGCGTCCGCCTCGGGGTCCCGGGTCTGGCCGGCCGTCCGGTACCGCTGGTACTCCTTGTACCACTCGTTGGCGATGATCATGGCCATCACCTCGTTGGTCCCGGTCCAGATGGACGCGAGCCGGAGGTCCCGGGAGATCCGCTCCACCGGGAAGATGTTGGTGTAGCCGATGCCGCCCATCACCTGCATGGCGTGGTGCACCGCCTTCTGGCACGACTCGGTCACGAACTTCTTGGCCTCGGACACCATGCGGCGGACCCGCTTCGCCTCCACCCCGGCGTCCACCGCCTGGGCCGTCACCTGGATCATGGCCCGGGAGGCGTCGAGCAGGGTCACGGCCTCGGCCACCTGGAAGCTGACCCCTTGGAACTCGCAGATCCGCCGACCGAAGGCCTTTCGGCGGGCGGTGTAGCCGGTGGCCACCTCCACGGCCGGCCGGGCCGCACCGATGGTCATGGCCGCCGTTCCGAGGCGCTCGGGGATCATCATGGTGTTGAAGACCGCCACCCCTCGGTTCAGCTCGCCCAGCAGGTTTTCTTTGGGCACCTTCACGTCCTTGAACACCACCCGGCTCGCCCCCCCGCCCCGGCAGCCCATGAGGCCGTAGAGGTACGGGGTCTCCACCCCCGGGCCCCGGTCCACGATGAAGCACGAGATCCCCCGGTGGGGGTCGGCGTCGGGGTCGGTGCGGGCGTACACCAGAAAGAAGTCGGCCCGCTCGCCCCCCACGATGAACCGCTTCGATCCGTTCAGCACGAAGTGGTCCCCCTTGTCCTCGGCCACGGTGGTTGTGCCGAAGAAGTCCGACCCGCCCCGGGGCTCGGTGAGGCACTCGGCCGCGAACAGCTCGCCCCTGAGCAGCGGCACCACGTACTTCTCCTTCTGGTCGTCGGTGCCGTGCAGGACGATGGCGTCACACACCAGCTCGGCCCCCACCCCGAAGGTGCAGGCGAAGATGTACCCCAGGGTGCCGATCTCCTCCATCACCATGCAGGTGGTCACCCAGTCCATGCCGCGCCCTCCCCACCGTTTGGGGTACCGGCATCCCATCAGGTTCCGCCGGCCCGCCTCCCGGAGGAACTCCTCCGGGAACCGGATCACGTCCCGGTCCATGTCCAGGATCATCTGGCGTGGCACGCTCTTGACGAACTCGCGCACCTCGTCCCGGAGCTTGAGCTGCTCCTCGTTCAGCAGGTAGTCGAACACGGCCCTCTCCTTACGCGCTGTGCTCCTGCCGGAGCTTGTACTTCATGACCTTGCCGCTCGGCGTGTGGGGAAGCTCCTCCACGAACCGGAACACCTTGGGGATCTTGTACCGGGCCAGCCTGGGGGCGAGGAACGCGGCCAGCTCCTCCGCTTCCAAGGTCTCCCCGGCCACGGGCACCACGTAGGCCACCACCGTCTCCCCCCAGGCGGGATGGGGCACCCCGATCACGGCCGCCTCGCGCACCTTGCCGTGCTCGGCGATGGCGTCCTCCACCTCCTTGGAGTACACGTTCTCGCCGCCCGTCACGATCATGTCCTTGAGGCGGTCCACGATGTAGAGGTACCCCTCGGCGTCCATCCGGGCCACGTCGCCCGTGCGGTACCACCCGTCCCGGAACGCGGCTCGGGTGGCCTCCGGGTCCTTGAGGTATCCGGCCATGACGCTGTCCGCCTTGAGCCAGATCTCGCCCGTCTCCCCCGGGCCGGCCTCCTCGGTCTCGGTCTTCATGAGCCGCAGGTCCGCTCCGGGGAGCCCCCGACACCCGATGGACCCGGCCTTGTTCCGGTGATCCTTGGGCCGGAGCACGGTGCCGGTGGGACCGGTCTCGGTCATGCCGTACACCTGGTAGAACCGGTCGCTCCGGTACCGAGCCGCGAGCTCCCGCACGGTCTCCGGCGCGATGGGGCCGCCGCCGTAGATCCAGGCCCGCATGGACGAGAGGTCGTAGCGGTCGAAGTCCGGGACCGTCTGGAGGGGCAGGAGGTAGGAGATCGGCGCCCCGAAGTACACGGTGCACCGCTCCTGCTGGATGGTCTCGAGGAAGTGGAGGGGGTGATACTCCCGCAGAAGCACGGTCGTGCCGCCCACGTAGGCCGTGCCGAAAAACCAGTTATTGAGGGGCGAGGAGTGCCAGATGGGCATGGCCATGAGCATCCGGTCGTCCTCGTCCAGGTGGACGGCCAGTGCGCCGGTGATGGCGGCCATGACCACGCTTCGGTGAGTCAGCATGCACCCCTTGGGCCGGCCCGTGGTGCCGCTGGTGTACAGGATCTCGGCGAGGTCCTCGTCCGAGACCCGGACCGGGCGGTACGCCTCGGCCCCGTCGCCCCCGGTGTCGAGCCGGTCGAACCCCTCGGCCGCGGAGTCCAGGGCCACCCTTCCCACCGTGGCGGGGAGCTCCCGGGCCACCGGTGCGAGGCTTCCGTCGAACAGGAACACCTTTGCCTCGCTGTGCTCCAGAATGTAGGCCACCTCCCCCGCCATGAGCTTGTGGTTCACCGGCACCGCCACGGCCCCGGCCTTGAGGGCGCCGAGCAGGGTGAACACGAAGTCCGGGGTGTTCTGGCTCATGACGGCCACCCGGTCTCCGGGGGAGATCCCCCACCCCTGGAGCCGTGCGGCCACGGCCTCGGCCCTGCGCCTCAACTCCAGGTACGTGTAACTCTCACCGCGGGCGCGGAGCGCCTCCTTGCGGGCCGACTGCCGGCTGTTCCGGTCGATGAGATCAACGAGGGTCATGGGACGCTCCTTCCTTCGAGAGGCGGTCGAGGGTCTGCTCCAACGTCTCCATCGTGGCCAGGATGTCCTGCTCGAGCTCTGCCAGCTCCTTCTTCCGGCGTGCGATCTCCTCCAGTTTCGACCTTCCGTACGCCAGGCTCCGGCGGATCTGCTCGACCTCGGTCAGGTCCGTCTCGGGCATTCCGATCATCTCGGCGATCTCGTCCAGGGAGAACCCCAGCCGTTTGCCCCGAAGGATCAGCTTGAGGCGGCGCCGGTCCCTGCGGGTGTACACCCTCTGGTTGCCCGCGCTGCGGCGGGGCGTTAGCAGCCCCCTCTCCTCGTAGTAGCGGATGGCGCGGGGGCTGATGTCGAACTCTGCGGCCAGCTCCGAGATGGAATAGGTCCGCTCCCCAGATCGTCCTCCGGACACGACTCGCCTCCTCCTCTCAAACTTAACGTTTACGTCAACGTAAAGGATGACTGGGTGCCTGTCAACCGGAAAACGCCCCCACACGGGAACCGCCGACGGGAACGGCTCGTCCGGAAGACCGGCGGGAAGAGAGGGGACGGCCGCCCCCCAACCGAAAAATCTTGAGCTCGCTCATCGGGATGGCTTTAGTCGCATGATGCACCAAACGATAGAAAATGCCGGGACGGCTCGCATGGGACCCGAGACCAAGCTCCGTCCGTGCTCCCAGGCTCCCTTGCGCAGCCCCTCTTTGCCGGTAGGATACGTAGCGCGAAGCGGTTTCGGAGTGGCCGCCTTGACAAGTGGCTCACAGGGTTTATAAGCGAGCCTCGCCCCAAGCAGTCGGCCACCACCGGGGCCAGACCGGCGTGGGACGCCGGCGCCAATGGCTGGAATCGGGCCCGGTGGGGGGGTGGCGTTTAGATTCCTTTCGGCGGTGGTACAGGCCTGACACGGGGCGCCCTCGTTGGGCCGCGGGGAGCCCCCAACCCGAACAGGAGGGAAGTCATGAAAAAGATTCTCGCACTCGCAACCCTCGGTTTCGCCTTCGTCGCCTTCGGCTGCGCGGGCACCCAGACCCGCCAGCAGGCTCCGATCACCAAGCAGACCCAAGTCAAATGCCCCAAGTGCGGCGTGACCTTCACCGTGGGCGAGGGGCTGAAGGCGTACGAACAGACCAAGTGAGGGCTGGGCGTCGACCGGGCCGAGCGTAGAACCACCCCACCAGGAGGCGGAGCGTTTTCACCCCGGAGCGGATCCTCGCTCCTCAACCCGATCCATTCACCAGGAGGAACGGCATGAAAAAGATCCTCGCACTCACCGTCCTCGGCTTCGCCCTCGTGGCCTTCGGGTGCGCCGGCACCCAGACCCGCCAGGAGCCCCCGGTCACCAAGCAGACCAAGATCAAATGCCCCAAGTGCGGCATGACCTTCACCGTGGGCGAGGGGCTGAAGGCGATCGAGAAGACGCGGTAGTCTCTGCGCAACCGCGAAACGGCAACGAGGGAGGCGGCGGCCGGAACGGAACTCCGGCCGTCGCTTCTGTTTTTGAGCCGGAAGATCCCTGCGGCCAGCCGCCCGGAATCAGGACCGGGTCCGCGGCCGACCGCCGCAGTAGGGGTCGCGGGCCTCGAAGGCGTCGAGCCCGGACCCGCTCGCGCTCGCCAGGCACCCCCCGCACACCGGCCTCACCGGGCACCCGCGGCAGGCGCTGGGGCCC
>JAADGT010000322.1 GCA_013152215.1 Deltaproteobacteria bacterium | reverse complement strand
AGGCCCGGGCCAGCAGGTCCCGGCAGACCCGGGGATCGCCCCCGGCCGCCGCGCGCACCGCCGCCAGCTCCACCAGAACCGTGGCGTACAGGGGGGTGCGGGTGCCGCCGTCGGCATCCTCCAAGGCCCGGAGGGCCCCCTCCAGGGCATCCACGGCCTGTTCCGGCTCGCCGCGGCCGTGGGCGTCGCGGGCCGAGGCCACCTGCCCCACCACCCGTCGGGCCAGATCCAGTGCGGCCTCCCGTTCGGCCTGGCGCCGCCGGGCCCCCACCCACAACCCGGCGGCCGTTCCCAGGACCACCACCAACGCCCAGATCCACAGGCGCCGCAGCAGGCGCCGACGGATCGGCTGCAAAGACGTGCTGGGTTCGATGGGTCTCCTCCTTTGGGCCTTCGGCCAGGGCCTGCGGCCCGCTTGAAGGCTGGGAAGCTGGAAAGCCAATCTAAACTCTGACGCGGAGCAGCCTCCAGGCCTCCACAAAAGATGGATAAGGCCGACCTGGCTCCGATGCTACGGGCGTGCCCTGGGGGTGTCAATCGGGTCGGGATGGGGGCGGCGGCGAAGGTTTCAGGGTCGACACGTCGGGCTGAGGGCCCTCCGGAGGGCCGGGTCTTTTCTCCCGGACAGTTTTGAGATAAGGTTTGAAATCCTGCATTGGTCGTTCGTTTTGGGGGCTCGGGTCGGAGGGGTTCGTGATGGAGCCGAAGAAGAAGATCAAAGTACTGGCGGTGGACGACGAACCGAACATCCTGCTCTCTCTGGAGTACATCCTGGAACAGGAGGGTTACGACGTCCACGTGGCCCGCGACGGGGACGAGGCCATCGAACGGGCCGACGAGATCCGGCCGGACGTGGTGCTCCTGGACGTGGCCATGCCCCGGAAGGACGGGTACGAGGTCTGCCGGGCCCTGCGCCAGAACGAGAACCTGGCCTCCACCCGGATCGTGATGCTCACGGCCAAGGGCCAGCCCCTGGAACGGAAGAAGGGCCTGGAGGTGGGGGCGGACCTGTACGTGACCAAACCCTTCGCCACCGACGAGCTCCTCGACAAGATTCGCAAGGTGCTGTCCGGATGACCCCCCCTGCCCCGGCACCCCGGCGCACCGGCGTGCGCCGCCGGATGGTCGCGGCGTTCCTGGGCCTGGCCGTGGTTCCGTTTGCGGCCGCCCTCTCCATCCTTTTGTCGCCCGCCACGACGTGGTCGAGGTGCGGGGCGGCGCCCTGGCCCGCCAGGCGGGCATGCTGGCCGAGCTGCTCACCTCCCGGGTCTCCTCCCTGACCCAGGCAGCCGCGGGCGTGGCAGGGGTGCCCGAGGTCCGCGCCCACGTGACCCGCGCCCGAGAGCTGCCCCCGGGATGGGCGTCCACCGTGCGCCGGCTGCTGCCCGAGGTGCGCCGGGTGTGGGTCGAGCCTGCCCAGCCCGGCATGGAGGAGCCGGGCATGAAGGTGTCCGGGAGCCTCCTGCACATTCGGGTACCGGTGTTCACCCTGGGGGGCGATCCGGCCGCGACCCTTGTGCTGGAGGCCGGGCTGGACCGGCTGCAGCACGACCTGGAGTGGTTCCGGGTGGGCGAGAACGGGGAGGCCGTCTGGGTGGGCCCGAACGGCGAGCGCCTGGCCGGCACCGACGAGGTGCCGGTGCCTCCGGCCCCCCTGGGCAAGGGCTGGACCCGGTTCGAGGCGAAGGGGCGCACCTACGTGGCCGGCACGGCCCCGGTGCGTATCGGCACGCCCGAGTCCTCCGGATGGACCGTGGCCCTGGTGCAGCCCATCTCCGACCTCCTGGCCCCCTTCTACCGCGTGGTCGGCCAGCTGGCCCTGCTGCTGGTGATCCTGGCCGCGGCCGTGCTGGCCCTCGCGTGGCGTATGGCCGACAACTTCGTGCGCCCTCTCCTCCGGATTCGCGACGGCGCCGAGATCGTGTCCCGGGTGAACCTGGGTCATCGGATCGAGGTCGACACCGGAGACGAGCTCCAGGACCTGGCCGAGGCGTTCAATCGGATGGCCGAGTCCCTCTCCCGCAGCTACCGGGAGCTGGAGAACCGGGTGGCCGACACCACCCGCGTGCTCCAGGAGGAGCGCAACCGGCTGGCCACGGTGCTGCGCACCATGCGCGAGGGCGTGGTCCTGGCGAACCTGGACGGGGAGGTGGTCCTCATGAACCCCCGGGCCCGGGCCGTTCTCGAGCCCGGCCCGGAGTCGCCAATCGGGGCTCCCCTTTCGCGCCTGCTGCCCGAGGACCGCACGGCGTTCTACGTGCGCAGGGTGCGACGCCGCTGGGACGAGGGGAAGGAGGCCCAGGAAGAGGTGGTGTTTCCCCTGGAGCGGGGGGGGCTCCTGCGGGGCACCCTGGCTGGGGTGCCCGGGCCGGGAGGCGATCTGGCCGGGTTCCTGCTGGTGTTCCGCGAGGCCCACCTGAGCCCCGAGGAGCACCGGGCCGACGAGACCCTGATGCAGATGCCGGCTCTCCTGAAGGGGCCGGTGGCCACCTCCCAGGCCCTGTTGGAGGCCCTGGGCCGGCACCCCGCCATGAAGCCGACCCAACGGGAGCGGTTCCTCGAGGCCTTGGCCGAAGAGGCCTCACGGATGGCCGAGCGGATCCGGGCCGCCGAGGAGGCAGCGACCCTGCTGGCCGGGGCCCGGTGGGAGATGGTGCCGGCCGACCCCCGGAACCTCCTGGAGGAGGCGGTGGGCCTGGTGCCCGGAGCCTACGTGAACTTGAGGGACTCGGACCAGGCCGTGCCCCGGGTGCTGGTGGAGCCGTTCCTCTGGGTGGCGTCCCTTGCAGCGGCCCTGCGGTGGTTGAGCGAACGCACCACCGGCTGGAGTCCGGTGGACGTCTCCCTGGAGGTCTCGGACGAGGCGGTTCTCACCGTGCTCCGGATCGCCTCCGGTGCTCCCCTTTCGTCCGAGGACCTGGAGCAGGTGGAGGTGGCCGCCAAGGGCGAGCCCTCCCTCCCCCTGGGCGAGGCGGTGCACCGGAACCGGGGCGAGCTGTGGATCCGGGGCGGCGAGGAGGGTACCCAGGAGGTGTGCTTCGGTCTGGAGCGGGCCACCCGGCGGCTGGAGGAGGAGCCCCGGCCGGGCATTCTGGACGACCAGCCCGAGTTCTACGATTTCGATCTGTTCCTGCCCCGGCCGGCGGTGGAAGGCCCCGAGCTGCTCGGCACCCCGCTCCGGGACCTGGAGGCCGTGGTCCTCGACACCGAGACCACCGGCCTCGAGCCGTCCAAGGGAGACCGCATCGTCAGCCTGAGCGCCGTGAAGATCCGGGGGGGAAAGGTGGTGGCGGGAAGCCAGTTTCACACCCTGGTCAACCCCGGCCGCCCCATCCCGGCGGCCTCCAGCGAGTTTCACGGGCTCCGGGACGAGGACGTGGCCGACGCCCCCCCGCTCACCGAGGTGCTGCCCAAGTTCCACGCCTTTGTGGGCAGCGCCGTGCTGGTGGCCCACAACGCGGCCTTCGACAAGAAGTTCCTGGACATGGGGGCCCGGGAGGCGGGCCTGCCGCTGCTGGAGAACCCGGTCCTGGACACCCTGTTCCTCTCGTACGGGGTCCACAAGGATCTGGAGGGGCACAACCTGGATGCCATCGCCGAGCGGCTGGGGGTCACCATCGAAGGACGCCACACCTCCCTGGGGGATGCCCGGGCCACGGCCGAGATCTTCCTGCGGCTGATCCCCCTGCTCGAGGCCCGGGGCATCCGGACCCTCGGCGAGGCCAAGGCGTTCTGCGACCGGATGTTGCTGCTGCGCTGGCAGTCGTCGAGGTTTTGAAAGCTGGAAGGCTGGAAAGCCCTCTCAGGCCCCTGCGGGGTCGGGACTCCAGGCCCCCCCGTGTGTAGGAGCGACCTCCTGGTCGCGATCCCGGGCCGTAAGGCCCGGCAGGATCTTTGTTGCGGCCCGGAGGCCGCTCCCATAGCTGAAGGGGAACGGCCCAGCCGCCTAACCGCCCATCAGGTCGAAGGCCCCAAACCGACGACCGATAGACTGAAGTTACCGGGAGGCCCTTGCCCCCGGCGTGAGGTGCTGGCGGAGGGCTTGGAGATGCACAAGGTTCTCAACCTCCCAGCTTTCTAGCTTTCCCGCTTTCCCGCAGGCCGAAGGCCCAAAGACATGGATCCCGGAGCCCGACGTCTCGCCGCCCTGTTCGTTCTAGGGGTGATCGCGTTCTTCTCGCCCCTGGTGCTGCTCTTCAACCGGCCGGAGCCGGCCGCCGGGGTGGCGTTGCTGCCCCTGTACCTGTTCGGCGTGTGGGCCGCCCTGATCGTGTTGGCCCCCCTGCTCCTGCGAAAATCCCGATGACCCGCACGTTCTGGGTGGCTCTGCTGGGGCTCGGCTACGTGCTGGGGCTGTTCGCCCTGGCCTACGCGGCCGACCGTGCCCGGGAGCGGGGCCGCAGCCCGGTGGACCATCCCCTGGTCTACAGCCTGTCGCTAGCCGTGTACTGCACGGAGTGGACCTTCTACGGGAGCGTCGGCCGGGCCGCCTCCAAGGGCATGGGGTTCCTGCCCATCTACCTGGGCCCCACCCTGGTGTTCTTCCTGGCCCCCCTGGCCCTGAGCAAGATGGTCGGTTACTGCCGGGCCCGGGGCATCACTACCTTGCCCGACCTCCTGGAGGAGCTCTACGGCAAGGGCGCCACCCTGGGCACGCTGGCCACCTTCATCCTGGTGGCCGGGGTCACCCCCTACATCGGGCTCCAGCTCAAGGCCGTGGGCCAGACCTTCGACCTCCTGACCGGCCGGGTGGCGGGCGGGGGCCTGGCCCACGACGCGGCCTTCTGGGCCGCGTTGGGGCTCGCCACCTTTGCCGTGCTGTTTGGGGCCCGCACCCTGGTGGTGAGCGAACGCCACGAGGGCATGGTGGCGGCCGTGGCGTTCGAGAGCGCGGTGAAGCTGGGTGCGTTTCTGGTGCTGGGGATCTACATCACCTGGGGCATCGGAGGGGGGCTCCGCAGCATCTTCGGCCGGGCCCTGGAGCATCCGGAGCTCCGGGAGATCCTGGTCATCGGCCCCCGGACCACGGTGCCCGAGTGGATCACCCTGAGCCTGCTGTCCATGGTGGCCGTGGTGCTCCTGCCCCGGCAGTTCCACATGCTGGTGGTGGAGAACGTGCGCGAGCGCCACCTGCGCCAGGCCTCGTGGATCTTCCCGTCGTACCTGCTGCTCATGAACCTGTTCGTGCTGCCGGTGGCGCTGGTGGGGCTCCTGGCCCACGCGCCGGGCCCCCCCGACTCGTTCATGATCAGCCTGCCCTTGAGCCGGGGGCACACCGGGCTTGCCGCCCTGGCATTTCTGGGGGGGTTCTCGGCCGCCGCCAGCATGGTGATCGTGTCGTCCGTGGCCCTGGCCACCATGATCCTCCACCACCCGGGCATCGCCCTGCTGGGCAAGCTCTCCCCCGCCCTGGGCACCGAGACCCGCCGGGATCTTTCGCGCCAGCTCCTCACGGCCAAGCGGTTGTTCATCTTCGGGGTGGTGCTCCTGGGCTACGGGTTCTACCGGTGGATCGGCGAGTCCCAGACCCTGGTGAACATCGGGCTCCTGTCGTTCTCGGCCGTGACCCAGTTCGCCCCGGCCGTGTTCCTGGGGCTGGTGTGGAAGGGCCGCACCCGATCCGGGGCCCTCACGGGGCTGACCTTGGGCTTCGCGGTGTGGGCCTACACCCTGCTGCTTCCCACCTTCGTGGGGTCCGGATGGATGGACCCCGACATCCTCGACCGGGGGCCCTGGGGCATCGCGGCGCTACGGCCCCACGCCCTGTTCGGGCTGGAGGGGCTCGATCCCTGGTCCCACGCCCTGGTGTGGAGCCTGGTGTTCAACCTGGGGGGGTTCGTGGCGGTCAGCCTGTTCGTGGGAGGGCGCCGGGGGAGCCAGGCGCCGGCCGTGCCCGTGGGATGGGTCAGCCGGGAGGACGTGGTGGGGCTCCTGACCCGGTTCGTGGGCCCGGCCAAGGCCCGGGAGGTCATGGTCAGCCTGCCGCCCCGGGCCGGGCCACAGGCCTTGGTGGAAGCGGCGGAGCGGTGCCTGGCCAGCGCCCTGGGCACCCCCTCGGCCCGGATGATCCTCCAAAGCTTCCTGGCCTGGCCCCGGGACCAGGCCGTGGAGATCCTCGACGTGTTCGGTCGGGTGTCGCGCACCCTGGCCCAGAGCCGCGAGGCCCTGGAGCGCCAGCTGCGCGAGCTGCTGGTGCTCCACGAGGCGGCCGGGCTCATGTCCCGGAGCCTCGACATCGACGCCGTGCTGAGCGGGGTGCTCAACCTGATCCACCGGGAGTTCGGGTTCGAGTACCTGGCGGTCCGGCTGCTGGACGACGACGGCAAGCTCCGGATCCGGGCCCACGTGGGGCTGAACCCGGCCTACGTGGCCCTGTCGGCCGTGCCGCCGTCGGAGGAAAGCTACTTCGGCACCTGCTTCCTCCGGGGGGAGCCGGTGGTCCTGGAGGACGCCCGGAACGTGGACAAACCGATCTTCTTCGGTCAGCTCACCCAGGACGTGCCGGTCACGGCGCTCATCCACGCCCCCATGATTCACGAGGGCAAGCCCATGGGGGTGCTCACCGCCTACGGCACCCGGGGCCCCATGCACTTCACCGAGGAGTTCGTGAGCCTGTTCTGCGCCCTGGCCAACCAGCTCGGCATGGCCGTGGCCAACGCCCGGCTGTACCAAGAGGTCCAGGCTTACAGCCAGGCCATGGAGGAGAAGGTGCGCCAGCGCACGGCCGAGCTCGAGGCGGCCAACGTCCGGCTCCGGGAGATCGACCGGCTGAAGAGCGAGTTCCTGTCCACGGTGAGCCACGAGCTGCGCACGCCGCTGACCTCGATCCGGTCCTTCAGCGAGATCCTGCTGAAGTACGGCGTGGACGACCCGGAGAAGCGCCGGGAGTTCCTCCAGATCATCCAGCAGGAGGCCGAACGGCTGACCCGCATGATCAACGAGCTGCTGGACCTCTCCAAGATCGAGGCCGGCCGGGTGGAGTTCCACGTGGAGGCGGTGGACCTGCGCGCGGCCGTCGACAAGGCGGTGGAGGTGGCCCGACCCCTGTTCGAGGAGAAAGGGGTGAGCGCGCGGATCTCGGTGGAGGCGGGGCTGCCGCCCGTGGCGGCCGACCCCGACCGGCTCCAGCAGGTGCTGGCCAACCTGCTCTCCAACGCGGCCAAGTTCTCCCCCCAGGGCGGCACGATCTGGATCGGCGCCGTGAGCGGCCGGGGCGAGGCCGTGGTGAGCGTGGCGGACGAGGGGCCCGGCATCCCGTCCGACCGCCTCGACGAGGTGTTCGAGCGCTACGCCCAGATCCGCGACCCCCAGAAGAGCCACCCCCTGGGCACGGGGCTCGGGCTCGCCATCTCCCGGGAGATCGTCCAGCGCCTGGGCGGCCGCATCTGGGCCGAGAGCCGCCCCGGCACCGGCGCCACCTTCTCGTTCACGATCCCGTTCGCCCGGCCGGGCCCCACCGACCGGCCGCACCCGGCAGAGGAGCGGCCGGCATGAGCCACGTCTCCCCCCCTTTTTGCCGTGAAAATCCAAACTTCAACCCGGAATGTGCCCACCGACCGAGATGGGGGACACCGATCATTCCGCGAGGCGATTGGGGACTCGGCAGCCCTCCGGTTCACCCGGGTCCCGCACCATCGCAGGGATCGGATCGGAGATCTCCGGAAGTATCTCTCCGACCTCCCGGGGACGTCGGGAGGTTCTGCGATCGCCTTGTTCCAACTCACGACGACGGGGCAACGTTATCATTACCCCCTTCACCCCACTGAGCACCCGCAGCCAGGCATGGGCTGACACGGGCGGCAACAGATCCTTGACCTGTTCGGACGAATCGACTCGGGAGCACCAGCATACCCCACCCCCGAGCACACCTTGCACACCTTGCCCCGCTTCGCAGCTCGCAACCCAGCAGCAGCGCCCACCTGTCCCTCGTTTGGTGTGGCCGCTCACGGTGTCCCCGTCGGACGGGCTAAATCCCAAGGAACGACGTAATCGCTTTCGGTGACCGGGTAGGCCCTCTCGGCAGGGGCCATGATGAGGCCGGGGGCGATGGGAAGGTGCGGGTGGGCAGAACGGAACGCCCGCAACCCGCTCGCGTCGCGGGCCGTGGGGTGGCTCTTGGCTTTGATCTCGATGGGGTAGAACCGGCCGCCCCATTCGAGCACCAGGTCCACCTCGGCCCCGCCGTGGGAGCGCCAATGGTAGAGGTTGGGACGCGTAGGGAGCGCGGCGCACTGCTTGCGAATATCACCCACCACCGCCGTCTCGAACAGCGCACCCCAAAGGGGGTGGCCGCCCAACACCTCGGGCGACGGAACCGCCTGCAAGGCGCAGGCGAGCCCTGTATCCGCCAGGTACCCTTTGGGCCTTCGGCTGACCCGTTTGACCGCGTTGCCGGTGAACGCCGGAACCTCGTGCCATTGAAACGTGGCCCGGAGGATGCCGAGCCATCTCTGGGCCGTCTGGGGGGTGACCCCCAGCTCGCGACCGATCTGGCTGTGGTTGATCTCCTGGCCCGTGAGCGCCGCCACCAACCGCACGAAGCGGCCGAAGGTGTACCAGTCGGACACGTCGGCCATCAGGCGCACGTCGCGCTCGATGTAGGTCCGCTGATAGGCGGCGAAAAAATCCGACAACACATCGGCCGGCAGAAACCGGGCCTCCGGCAGACTCCCCCGCCACACCTGCTCGAACACCGGAAACGGCGCCGGCAGCCTTGGGATCCGTCGCTGGAGGAAGCCTTCCGGATCGGTGAGCCACGCCTCGAGCCACGGCGGATCGAGCCCACGCCCTGCCGCCTCGGCCAGGGAAAAGCCTTCCAGGTCCAGGAACACCGCGCGCCCGGCAAGGCTTTCGCTCAGCGCGCGCATGATCCCCCATTGGTGGGAGCCGGTGAGGATGTACTGGCCCGGCGTCCGGTCCTCGTCGATCCTGCGCTTGATCGCGGCAACGAGCTGGGGCACGTACCGGATCTCGTCGAGGATCACGGGCGGGGTGCGGCTGCGGAGGAACAGATCCGGGTCTTCCCGCGCCCCTTCCACGTCGGCCACCGGGTCGAACACCACCATGGAGAAGCGCCGGCCCAGCGTATGGCGAAGAAGCGTACTCTTCCCCACCTGGCGGGCACCGGACACGACCACCACGGGAAACGTGGCCACGAGCCGT
>JAADGT010000058.1 GCA_013152215.1 Deltaproteobacteria bacterium | reverse complement strand
CCGCACCGGCGCCGGGTGCCCGTCGGATCCCCGGTCGAGCACGTTCTTCGGGCAGAACGCGATGCAGATGCCGCACTTCTTGCACCAGGCCCTGTAAAACGTCAGAGGGGTCTCTCCGAGCCGGGCTTTCCACCTACCCGCTCGGACGCGCGCCTTGGCCGTCATGTCATCCCTCCAGCCGGGGGCGTCTCGCGAAAGAGCCCGCCCGGCGATGCGGGCGGGCTCGTCACTGTTGTTGGGGCTGCGGCCGGTCTACGCCCAGACCGGATTTTTCCAAAGGGGCAGCCGCTGGCCGATGCCCAGCTTCACCGCGTTGCGAAAGACCCGGTAGGCCTCCGCCACGTCGTTGATCCCCATGCCGATCGGGTTGAACAGAATCCTCTCGTCCGGCCGCTCCCGGCCGGGCTTCTTGCCAGCCACCACCTCGCCGAGCTCCCCGTAGATCTTGCTCTCGGGGATCACTCCCGCCTTCACGGCGCGGTAGGCCACGTCCACCTTGTGGTGGGAGACCTGCTTCCAGTCGTCCACCACGATCTTGTCGTAGATCTTCAGGGTCTCGAGCTGGGTGTCCCAGAACGAGATCTCGGAGTGGAAGGCACCCGGCTTGACCATCTCGGGCGTCACGTAGGCCGTGGTGCCGATGGTGGCCGTGACGAAGGCATCGGCCTCGGCCAGCGCCGCCTTGTGGCTGTCCACCGCGACCACGCGCAGTTTCAGCTTCTCGCTCATCTCCTGGGCAAAGGCCTCGGCTTTGGCCCGGTTGATGTCATAGACCCGGGCCTCCTTGACGTTGGGCAGCACCGCATGCAGGGCCATGAGCTGGGTGCGGCTCTGCACCCCCGCGCCGATGAGACCGATCACCTCGGAGTCAGGCCGGGCCAGGTATTTGGCCCCCACCCCGGTGGCGGCGCCGGTGCGCATGGCGCTGACCACCGTGCCGTCCATGATCGCGATGGGGTAGCCGGTCTCCGTATCGTTGAGCACGATCACGGCCGAGGCCCGGGGCATGCCGTACTTGGCCGGGTTCGCGGGCTTGCTGGGGATCCACTTGATGCCGGCCACGTTGATGTCGCCGCCCAGGTAAGCGGGCATCGCCATGATCCGGCCGGTGGTCTCCTCGCTCGCGGCATCGCCCCAGCGCAGCACCGGCTTCATGGGCTGGACGTACTCCCCGAGGCCGTGGTGCCGAAAACCCGTCTCCACGGCCTCGAGGGTCCCCTGCATATCGAGACCGCCGGCGGCAATCACGTCTTCCTGGCTCAGGTACAGGAAGTCGACCGTCTTGCTCTTGGTGAAGTCCCAGTTGCCCTTGCTCATCTTCCCTTTCTCCATTTCGGCGGGCAGAGCCTCTCCCCTGCCCCTGGCGACGAAGCCGACGCGCGCCCACTCCTGGTCCTCTACGATCCGCCGCCCCCCCCCGGGGGGCCGGCGTGAGTGTCGAACAGATTGAACAGGACGTCGTTCTCCAGGTAGCTGAGCTCGAGCCTCTCCTGCTGCTTACGCACTTGGTCCGGATTGGACGCGATGAACTCCGAGATGATGCAGTTCACCAGACACGTCATCGTGCTCGGGCTGCCGATGATGGGAATGCGTCGGGAAGGCGCCAGGAGGCTCAGGTTCGCCAGGGGGATCAGCGGGCACATCGAGCCGTCGGCGATCACCACGAGCGTGTGGTCGAGACGTCGCACGAGACGGGCGATCCGGACGAGCTCGTTGGGGTAGCGCGAGGTGGCCACGATCATCACCAGGCTCTCGGCCGGCGCGATGGTCAGCCAGTCGATCGTGGTGCTGTCGCTGCCCTTCAGGATGCGCACGTCCGGGCGCACCTTGGTCAACGACCAGCCCAGATAGTAGGCCGCCGTGTACGACACCCGTGATCCGATCACGTACACCGGCCGTTCTTGGGCAAGGGCGTCCACCACCCGGCCCAACGCCTCGGTGTCGATGCTGGCGTAGAGCTGCCTCAGATTGTCGATCTCGTCCAGGATCACCCGGCGCACACGGTCGTTGTCGGGGCCGGCCAGGCCCGTCAGCTCCACGCGGTCGACAATGTTCATCTCGGTGTCCACGGTGTCCCGCAGAGCCTGGATGAACTCCCCGTAACCCTTGTATCCCAGCTGGGCCACGAAGCGGACCACCGTGGACTCGCTGGTGCGGCCTGCCTCGGCGAGCTGCTTGGTGGTCATGAACACCACCTTACGAGGGTTGGCCAGGACGAAGTCGGCCAGGATCTGCCCCTTGGGGGTGAGTTCCGGCCGCAGAGCAGCCACGCGATCCAGGACGGCCCGAGTACTCGGTGGGGTCATGGGTTCCTCCTTCATCCATCAAGTGGGCGGATCATCGCAGATGAAAGATAACATGTCAACATGAAATGTCATCTTGCAGGACGGCAGCCGCGGGCACCCGTTGGCGAGACGCCGAGGCCGAGCAATGACCAACACAACACTCTATTATCATTTATGTTTCAAGACACACCGGAACCCACATCGCCCGGTGACCAAATGGCGTCCCATTTTTAGCTTGACACCTTTTCATTCATATGCAATAAAACCTGTCACCTTGCGGGGCGGATCGAGGGCAGACGCCCGGAGGCCGTCCCTGGCACCGACAGGCAGGAGGAGAAACCGATGACGGCGGTGGTTTCGGGCGGACAGTACCGCCCCCTCACGCAGGAACAGGTCGAGCGGATCCACGAAGCAGCGCTCCAGATCCTTGAGCGCACGGGCTTTACGTACGAGTCGGGGCTCGACGAGGCGATGGACAGCCTGGAGAGGGCCGGGGCGTCGGTCGACCGCGACCAACGCCGCGTGCGGTTCCCTCGGCAACTGGTCACCGAGAGCGTGGCCCGGGCTCCCAGTCGAGTCATTCTGTACAGCCGCGACGGCCGAAACGACCTGGATCTAGGGGAGGACCGGGTCTTCCTGGGCACGGGCGGCGCGGCCATCAAGATCTTGGACCTCGAGACCGGCGAACTCCGGGCCAGCACGCTTCGCGACCTCTACCAACTGGGGCGGCTCGTCGACCGCCTAGAACACATCCACTTCTTCCTGCGGCCCTGCATTCCCACCGACATCCCGGAGGCGGCCTACGACGTCAACGTCTTCTACACCTGCCTCAAGGCCACCACCAAGCACGTGATGGCGGGGGTGAACGACGAGGAGGGGCTTCGGCGGGTCGTGGAGCTCGCATCGATCGTCGCCGGTGGACGCGAGGCCCTGGTGGAGAAACCCTTCATCTCGGTCATCACTTCGTTTGCGATCAGCCCGCTGAAGTTCTGCACGCAGTCGACCCGCATCATGCTCGAAGCCGTGCGGAACCGCATCCCGGTGGCCCTGTCTTCGGCGCCCATGGCTGGGTCCACCTCCCCCATGACCATGGCGGGCACCCTGGCCCAGCTTCACGCCGAGGAACTGGCGGGCATCACCCTGTGCCAGGTGGTGAGCCCCGGCGCGCCGCTCCTGTACGGCGGCATCCCGGGCATGGCCGACCTCAGGACCATGGGCTACCTGGGCGGCGCCGTGGAGTGCGGCATGATGAACGCCGCGATCCACCAGTTGGCGCGCCACGTCGGGGTGCCCAACTACAACTCTTCGGGGCTCTCGGACTCGAAGGTGCCCGACGCCCAGGCCGGCTGGGAAAAGGCCATGACCACGCTGCTGGCGGCCATGGGCGGGTCGAACTACATCCACCATGCTGCGGGCATGCTCGAGTCGATGCTCACGGTGGCGGCCGAGCAGTACGTGATCGACGACGAGATCATCGGCATGAGCCGCAGGGTGCTCCAGGGTATCCCGGTGGACGACGAACACCTGGCGTTGGAAACCATCGACGCCGTGGGCCCCGGGGGCAACTACATGATGGCGCCCCACACGATTGCCCACATGCGCAAGGACTACTTCATGGGCAACGGCGTGACGGACCGGTCGGGCCGCGCCAAGTGGGAGGAGAACGGGCGCCAGGATGCCCGGGAGAGGGCCCGGGCCATCGCCCGCAAGCTCCTGGCCACGGAGGATGACGGCCGGCTGCCGGAAGAGGTCGATCGGGCCATCCGCCAGCGGTTCGAGATTCTGCTCTGAAGTTTTGTTAACCCGGCGACAAAACAGGCGCGCCACCTCGGGGGCGGGGCAAGGGCTTCAGGATACAGAGGTCAGCGGACAGAGGACAGGAGTTCCGAAAAGTGCACCACCTGTTGTGATTGCCGTTCTTCTCTCTGTCCCCTGTCATCTGAATTCTGGCCGCACCCGGCCCTCCGGCAGGTCCCTTGCCCCCCCCGATCAGGGGACGAGAACGTCCATTTAACCGCCGGGTTAATAGCCTCCCAGCCTCCTATCTTTACGAGGGTGCGAGACGAAAGGACGGCCGGCGAGGTTGGCCAGGACAGTGGGATGAGCGGGATGGGAAACCAGAGGATCTGCGGTTCATTCTCCGGCAATCCCGCCAGGAGGGGAGTTGGGTTGCGCGCAACGAGACGCCGCACGGCGGCCGGGTAGCGAGACGATGGAAACGCTGGAGTTCCTGCTAAAAAACTGGGAGTACGTGCTGCGGCTCCTGGGCGAGCACGCCTGGGTGGTGGGGGTCGCCGTGTCGATCGCCATCGCCACCGGCGTTCCGATCGGCATCTGGATCACGTTCAACCAACGGGCCGCCGACATCGTGCTCTACCTGGCCGGCATCATGATGACGGTGCCGTCGATCGCGCTGTTCGGCCTGATGATCCCGATCCTGTCGATCTTCGGCTACGGTATCGGCACGGTGCCGGCGGTCGTCGCCCTGGTGCTGTACTCGCAGCTCCCGATCATCCGCAACACGTACGCGGCCATCAAGAACGTCGAGCCCAGCCTGATCGACGCCGGGCTGGGCATGGGCATGACCCGGTTCCAGGTCCTCTACAAGGTCCAGGTGCCCCTCGCCCTGAGCGTCATCTTCGCCGGGGTCCGGGTGGCCGTCGTCATGTCCATCGGCATCGGCGCCATCGCTGCCTACATCGGCGCGGGCGGGTTGGGCCACCTGATCTTCCGGGGCATAGCCCAGAGCTACGACGCGATGATCAACGCCGGCGCGATCACCGTGTCGCTCATGGCCATC
The DNA here is from genome assembly GCA_013152215.1 of Deltaproteobacteria bacterium. Taxonomy (GTDB): domain Bacteria; phylum Desulfobacterota; class Deferrisomatia; order Deferrisomatales; family Deferrisomataceae; genus Deferrisoma. The sequence continues at coordinate 2,902 of JAADGT010000058.1, read as the reverse complement.
GCCGCCGACCTCCTGTTCGGTTTCTTCGAGCGCAAGCTGGTCAGCAAAGGGTTGAGAGTCGAGAAATGATCGAGCTCAAACAGGTGACGAAAATATACCCTGGCTCGTCGACGCCGGCCGTCGACGGGGTCACCCTGACCGTGCCAAAGGGCGAGGTGTGCGTTTTCATTGGCTCTTCGGGCTGCGGCAAGACGACCCTGATGCGGATGATCAACCGTCTCATCCCCATCACCTCGGGCACGATCCGGGTCAACGGCCAAGACGTGCGGGAGATGGACGTGATCCAGCTCCGGCGCCACATCGGCTACGTGATCCAGCAGATCGGGCTCTTTCCCCACATGACCGTACACGAAAACATCGCCACCGTGCCGCGACTTCTGGGCTGGAGCAAGCGCCAGATCGCCGAGCGGGTGGACGAACTGCTGGCCCTGGTGAATCTGGAGCCCCGAGTGTTTAGGGGCCGCTACCCCCGGGAGCTCAGCGGCGGACAGGCCCAGCGGGTGGGGGTGGCGCGGGCCATGGCCGCAAACCCGCCCGTGATGCTCATGGACGAGCCGTTCGGCGCCATCGACCCCATCAACCGGGAGGTCCTCCAGGACGAGTTCCTGAAGATCCAAGAAAAGCTCCGAAAGACGATCATCTTCATCACCCACGACATCGACGAGGCCATCAAGATGGGCGACAAGATCGCCCTGTTGGACGCCGGACGCCTCGTCCAGTTCGGCGAGCCCGAGGAGCTCTTGACCCGGCCCAAGAACGAGTTCGTGAAGAGCTTCGTGGGGGCCGACCGGGTCCTGAAACGCCTCAACCTGCTCAAGGCCCGCGACGCCATGATGGAGAACCCGGTTCACTGCCTCGACACGGACCCCAGCGGCAAGGTTCTGGACGGCATGCTCGAGCAGGATCTGAACTTCCTTCTGGTGACGGACCGCAACGGCCGCCTTCGGGGCTACGTGAACGCCTCGGACCTCAGGGGCCACACGGGCACCGTGGGCGATCTGGTCCGGCCCCTGACCCTGACCGTTCGGCCGGACCAGAACCTCAAGGAGGCCCTCTCCAAGATGCTCGGCTATGACCTGGGCATCCTGGTGGTGGTGGACCAAGAGGGGAAGATGCTCGGGGTCCTCACCACCCGAACCCTGGTGAGCCTGGTGGGCGAGACCTACGACGAACGGGGCGGCCACTGGGGGAAGATCACCGCCAACGGGAGGATCCTGTGAACGGGGCGAGGCGAAACGGGCCCAGGGGCCCGGCCTGGACCGTCGTCGGGATGGGCCTGGCCTTTGCGGCCGGCGCCTTCGCCCAGAGCCAGGGATTCTTCGAGTTCGCTCTGGAGAACAGCGAGGATGTCCTGCGGCTGTTTGTGCAGCACGTGCAGTTGGTGGCCATCTCCAGCGCCATAGCGGTCTCCGTGGGTGTTCCCCTCGGCATCCTGCTCACCCGGGGGTTCATGCGGCGGTTTCGCGAGGCCATCCTCAACGTCCTGGGCATCTGCCAGACCGTGCCCTCGTTGGCCGTGATCGCCATCGCCATGAGCTACCTGGGTATCGGGCGCCCCACAGCGATCTTCGCCCTGGTGGTCTACAGCCTGCTGCCCATCGTTCGGAACACCGTGGCCGGCATCCTCGACGTGGACCCCGTTCTCCTCGACGCCGGCCAGGGCATGGGGATGACGCCGTCGCAGGTGCTCTTTCGGGTCGAGCTCCCCAACGCGCTCTACATCATTCTGACCGGCATCCGGACCTCCACGGTCATCAACGTAGGCACGGCTGCCATGAGCTTCCTCGTGGGCGGCGGGGGGCTTGGGGACCTGATCTTCACCGGCCTCGCCATGGTGGATCCCGGCATCATGCTGGCGGGCGCCGTTCCCACGGCGTTCCTCGCCATCGCCATGAACTGGGCCTTCGGCCGGGTCGAGCGGCTAGTGATCAGCAAGGGCCTGATCAAAGGATGAGTTCCGGCCGCCTAGGCGGCGGCTTCACACCACGCCCAGCAACCCAAACCAGAGGAGAGGACACATGAAGCGATCGCTCGTAGGTCTGGTGGCAGCCTTGGCGCTCCTGGGGACCACGGTTCCCATGGTGGCAACCGCGGCGGAAAAGAAGATGGTGGTGGGCTCGAAGGAGTTCACCGAGCAACGGATCCTCGGGCAACTCATGATCGCCCTGCTCGAGAAAAACGGATTCCAAGTGGAGGACAAGACCGGCTTGGGCGGAACCCTGGTGGCCCGCCAGGCGCTGGTGAACGGTCAGATCGACGTGTACATGGAGTACACGGGCACGGGCCTCATCACCCACCTGAAGCACAAGAAGCCGATCACCGACCCCAAGCGGTGCTACGAGGTGGTGAAGAAGGAGGACGAGGAGAAGAACAAGCTCGTCTGGCTCCCCTACCTCTCCTTCAACAACACCTACTGCCTGATGATGCGGCGGGCAGACGCGGAGAGGCTAAACATCCGCACGATCTCGGACCTGTCCCGGTACGTGCGTGCGAACCCGGACGCGGTTGCGTTCGGCATCAACGCCGAGTTCTACGCCCGGCCCGACGGCTACAAGCCCTTGCAAAAGAAGTACAACTTCCGGTTCCCCCCCGACAAGATCGTGAAGATGGATTCGGGGCTCCTTTACAAGGCCCTGAAGGACGGCGAGGTGCAGGTCTCCATGGGCTTCGCCACCGACGGCCGGATCAAAGGCTTCGACCTGGTGGTCCTTGAGGACGACCTCCAGTACTTCCCCGTGTACAACCCGGCGCCGGTGGTTCGCCTCGAGACCATCCAGAAGTACCCCGAGCTCGAGTCGATCTTCGCGCCCCTGGTCGACAAGCTCGATACAGCGACCATGACAGCCCTGAACTACCAGGTGGACATCGAGCACAAGCCCATCCGGGACGTGGCTCGAGCCTG
>JAADGT010000164.1 GCA_013152215.1 Deltaproteobacteria bacterium | reverse complement strand
GGGAGGGTGGGGGGCGGAGAAAAGGAGAAGGGCCACCCGAGGGGGTGGCCCTTCTCGAAAACTGGCGGGAGCGACGAGACTCGAACTCGCGACCTCCGGCGTGACAGGCCGGCGTTCTAACCAACTGAACTACGCCCCCGCAATCGGGCGAATGCGGTGTGTGCTCTGGTAGGCGGAACAGGAGTCGAACCTGCGACCTCCGGCTTGTAAGGCCGGCGCTCTCACCAACTGAGCTATCCGCCTGGAAACTGCGACGTCAGGCGACCTTGTCCTTGAGCGCCTTGCCCGCCTTGAACTTGGGGGTCTTCCCGCCGGCGATCTGGATGGTCTCGCCCGTGCGGGGGTTGCGGCCGGTGCGGGCCTTGCGCTCAGACACGCTGAACGTCCCGAAACCCACCAGGGTCACCTTGTCCCCCTGCTTCAGCGCATCGGTGACCGTGGCCGTGAACGCGTCGAGGAACCTCTTTGCCGCCGCCTTCGACGTGTTGGCCTTCTCCGCCATGGCTTCGATCAGTTCCGCCTTGGTCACGGCCTTCCTCCTTGTTGGTGGGTCCAGGAACAGGCGCGCGTTATATCAGGGCGCCGGTTCGGGTGTCAAGGGTAAAATGGCTCTATTGCAGGGCCCGCGGGCCTTCGTCGCCCAGGCTGGGGGCCGGCTCGGGCGGCAGGCCGAGGATCTCCTCGACGGTGCGCACCCGCGGGCCGGGGCCGGACAGGATCGCCTCGGGGTCACCGGTCTCCAAGGCCTTCTCGAGGACCTGGTCCATGTGCTCCACGTACACCAGATCGAGGTCGGCGAGCACGTTGCGGGGCAGGTCCAGGTCGGCCACGTCCTTTTCGTTCTCTTGGGGCAGCAGCACCGTGGTCAGGTGGCCCCGATGGGCGGCCAGAAGCTTCTCCTTGATGCCGCCCACGGGCAGCACCTTCCCCCGCAGGGTGATCTCGCCGGTCATGGCCACGTCGCGGCGCACCGGGATGCCGGTGAGGGCCGAGGTGAGGGCCGTGGCCATGGTGATGCCGGCCGAGGGGCCGTCCTTGGGGATGGCTCCCTCGGGCACGTGGATGTGGATGTCGAGCTTCTGGTAGAAGTCCCGCTCCACCCCCAGCCGCATGGCCCGGCTGCGCACGTAGGTCACGGCCGCCCGGGCCGACTCCATCATCACGTCGCCGAGCTTCCCCGTGATCGTGAGATTCCCCTTGCCCGGCAAGAGGGCCACCTCGATCCCCAGGAGCTCGCCGCCGGTCTCGGTCCACGCCAACCCCGTGGCGTAGCCCACCTCGCTCTCCTCCTCCTTGACCCCGTACTTGTACTTGGGCGCGCCCAGGTACTTGTGGACCACCGAGGGGGTGATGCGGTGGGTCTTGGCCTTGTCCCGGCCCTCGGTCACCACGGCCTTGGCCACCCGGCGGCAGACCTTGGCGATCATGCGCTCCAGGTTGCGCACCCCGGCCTCCCGTGTGTAGCGCCGGATGATCTCCAGGAGCGCCGCGTCGGTGAACCGGATGCGCTCGGGGGTCAGGCCGTTGGCCTCGATCTGCTTGGGCACCAGGTGGCGCTTGGCGATCTCGAGCTTCTCGAGCTCGGTGTACCCCGCGATCCGGATCACCTCCATCCGGTCGCGCAGGGGCTCGGGAATGTTGGGCAGGTAGTTGGCCGTGGTGATGAACAGCACCCGGCTCAGGTCGTAGTCCAGGTCCAGGTAGTGGTCGTTGAAGGTGTCGTTCTGCTCCGGGTCGAGCACCTCCAGCAAGGCCGAGGCCGGGTCCCCCCGGAAGTCCATGCTCATCTTGTCCACCTCGTCGAGCAGGAACACCGGGTTGGAGCTGCCCGCCTTGCGCAGGCTCTGGAGGATCTTGCCCGGCATGGAGCCGATGTAGGTGCGGCGGTGGCCCCGGATCTGGGCCTCGTCGCGCACCCCGCCCAGGCTCAGGCGCACGAACCTCCGCCCCACGGCCCGGGCGATGGACCGGGCCAGGCTAGTCTTGCCCACCCCCGGCGGGCCCACGAAGCACAGGATGGGGGACTTGGTGGTGCCCACCAGCTTGAGCACGGCCAGGTACTCGAGGATGCGTTCCTTGACCTCCTTGAGCCCGTAGTGATCCTCGTCGAGGATCTTCTGGGCCTCGGAGATCTCCACCTTGTCCCGGGTGAGCTCGTTCCAGGGCAGCTCCAGGATCCAGTCGATGTAGGTGCGCACCACCGTGGCCTCGGCCGAGAGCGGCGACATCATCCGGAGCCGTTGAAGCTCCTTGCGCGCCTTCTCCTTGGCCTCGTCGGGCATGTCCTTTTCGTCGATCTTCTTGGCCAGCTCCCGGAGCTCGGCCTGGGCGTCCTCGCCTTCGCCCAGCTCCTTCTGGATGGCCTTCATCTGCTCGTTGAGGTAGTACTCCTTCTGGGTGCGCTCCATCTGCTTCTTGACCCGGCGCTTGATGCGCTGCTCGAGCTCCAGCACCTCGGTCTCGGCGCGCATCAGCTCGTAGAGGCGCTCGAGCCTCCGGATCGGGTCGGCGGTCTCCAAAAGCTCCTGCTTGTCCGCGGTCTTGAGCGACAGGTGGGAGGCGATCGTGTCCGCCAGCCGTCCGGGCTCCTCAATGGTCTCGGCCGAGCCCACCAGCTCGGACGGGAGCTTGCGGTTGAGCTTCACGTACTCCGCGAACCCCTCCACCACGGTGCGCATGATGGCCCGGGCCTCGGTGGACTCCTGGTCCGGCTCGGGCAGCTCCTCCACCTGGGTCAGGAAGTACCGGTCGGTGGACAGGAAGGCTCGGATCCGGGCCCGCCGCTTGCCCTCGACCAGCACCTTCACGGTGCCGTCCGGGAGCTTAAGGAGCTGGATGATGGCCCCGATCGTGCCCACCTCGTGGATGTCGGAGGGCTCGGGGTCGTTGATCTTGGCCTCTTTCTGGGCGGCCAGCAGGATGTCCCGGTCCCCGGCCATGGCCTCCTCCAGGGCTGCGATGGACTTGTCGCGGCCCACGAACAGGGGGATGACCATGTGGGGGAACACCACCACGTCCCGCAGGGGGATCAAAGGCAGGGCCCGATCCCTGGAAAACCAGCGTTGCATCATGGGATTCGTTTGTCCTCAGGCCGTGCCCACCCGGCCGGCCTCGCTTTCCTCGAAGCAGAAGATGGGGCGCTCCTTGCGGGTGATCACGTCCTCGTTGACGATCACCTCGCGCACGTTCTTGAGGCTGGGCACCTCGTACATCACGTCGAGCATCACCGACTCGAGGATCGCCCGCAGCCCCCGGGCCCCGGTGTTCCGGCGCATCGCCTCGGCCGAGATGGCCCGCAGGGCCCCATCGGTGAACTGCAGCTCCACGCCCTCCATCTGGAGGAGCTTCTGGTACTGCTTGACCAGCGCGTTCTTGGGCTCGGTCAGGATCCGGACCAGGGCCTCCTCGTCCAGTTCGTGCAGGGCCGCGTGGATCGGGATGCGACCCACGAACTCGGGGATCAGCCCGAACTTGACGAGGTCCTGGGGCTCCACCAGGTCGAGCAGGCCGGACTTGCGCTTCTCGGCCCGGGAGGTCACCTGGGCCCCGAACCCGATCGACTTCTTGCCGATACGCTGCTCGACGATGTCCTCCAGGCCCACGAACGCGCCGCCGCAGATGAACAGGATGTTCTTGGTATCGACCTTGATGTAGTCCTGCTGGGGATGCTTGCGGCCGCCCTTGGGGGGCACGCTCGCCACGGTGCCCTCCAGGATCTTCAGCAGGGCCTGCTGCACCCCTTCACCGCTCACGTCGCGGGTGATGCTGGGGCCCTCGGACTTCTTGGCCACCTTGTCGATCTCGTCGATGTAGACGATGCCCTTGGATGCCTTGTCCACGTCGTAGTCGGCGTTCTGCAGCAGGTTCAGGATGATGTTCTCCACGTCCTCGCCCACGTATCCGGCCTCGGTCAGGCTGGTGGCGTCGGCCATGGCGAACGGCACCCGGAGCATCCGGGCCAGGCTCTGGGCCAGGAGGGTCTTGCCGCACCCGGTGGGGCCCATGAGCAGGATGTTGGACTTCTCCAGCTCCACGTCGTCCCGGCTCCGCACGGGGGAGTGGATGCGTTTGTAGTGGTTGTACACCGCCACCGAGAGGATCTTCTTGGCCTTCTCTTGGCCGATCACGTACTCGTCGAGAAACGCCTTGATGTCGGCCGGGGACGGCAGTTCCTCGCCCAGACCCTCCGGCGCCGCGGACTCCTCCGCGATGATGTCGTTGCACAGGGTGATGCACTCGTCGCAGATGTAGGCCGACGGGCCCGCGATGAGCTTGCGGACCTCGTCCTGGCCCTTGCCGCAGAACGAGCAGTAGAGCCCCCCGCCTTTGCCTTTCCTGGGGTTCACGTTTAGCCCTCTCCCGGGCGACCGGATCGCCCTCTACGTGTCGGGTCGTCGTTCGATGACCTTGTCGATGATACCATACTCAAGGGCCTGCCTGCCGTCCATGAAGAAGTCCCGCTCGGTGTCCCGGGCCACGGTCTCCACGTCCTTGCCGGTGTGATGGGACAGGATCCGATTGAGCTCCTCCCGGAGCCGCAGGATCTCCCGGGCGTGGATGTCGATGTCGGTGGCCTGGCCCTGGAACCCTCCCATCGGCTGGTGGATCATGATTCTCGAATGGGGCAGCGCCCAACGCTTGCCCTTGGCCCCGGCGGCCAGGAGCAACGCCCCCATGCTGGCCGCCTGGCCCAAGCACAGGGTACACACGTCGGGTCGAACGTACTGCATGGTGTCGTAGATGGCAAGGCCGGCCGTGACCAGCCCGCCGGGGCTGTTGATGTATAAAAAGATATCGGCCTTGGGGTCCTCGGACTCCAGGAACAGCAGCTGGGCGATCACCAGGTTGGCCACGGCGTCGTCCACCGGCGAGCCCAGGAACACGATCCGGTCCTTGAGCAGCCGGGAGTAGATGTCGTAGGCGCGCTCGCCCCGGCCGGTGCGCTCCACCACGAACGGGATCAGGTTACTCATCGGCCGCCTCCCCTTGCTCGAGCTCCTCGGGCTCCACCTCTTCCACGGTGCATCCCTCCACGACCTTCTCGATGACGCGTTGCTCCAGCAGGTAGTTGCGCAGGCCGTCGATCCGGCCCTCCTGCTCGAAGAAGCTCTTCACCAGCGACACCGGCCGGCCGTCGGCCTCCGCGATCTCGCGGATGCGGTTGTCCACGTCCTCGTCCGTGATCTCGATCCCCTCGGCCCGGGCGATGGCCCCGAGCAGGTACGCCCACCGCACGGTGCGCTCCGCAGCCGCCCGCTGGGAGTCCCGGAGCTGGGCCTCGTCGATCCCGATCTGGGCGAGGTCGAGGCCCCGCATGGCCAGGTCCTCCTTCATCCGGGCCAGGGAGTACTCGAGCTGGGACTGGACCTGGCTGGGGGGCACCTCGAAGGGGTTGGCCTCGAGCAGGGCGTCGATCAGCCGGTCGCGGAACCGGCCCTCGGCCGCCCGCTCCTTCTCCTTGCGGATCTCGTCGCGGATGCGGTCGCGCAGCTCCTCCAGCCCCTCCACCTCGGCCACGTCCTTGGCGAACTCGTCGTCCAGCTCGGGCAGCACCCGGACCTTGACCTCCTTCACCGTGACCCGAAACTGGGCCGTCTTGCCGGCCAGGGTCTCGTTGGAGTGGTCCTCGGGGAAGGAGATCTCCACGGTGCGTTCCTCACCGGCCTTGGCGCCCTTGAGCTGCTCTTCGAACCCGTCCACCAGCGCGCCGGCGCCCAGGATCACCGACCGGTCCTCGCCGCTGCCGCCCTCGAACGGCTCGCCGTCCACGGTGCCCTCGAAGTCCATCACCACCATGTCGCCGTCCGTGGCCTCGTGCCCCTCGGGCGCCGGCTCGTAGGTGGCGCGGCGCTGGCGGAGCTGCTCCAGCTGGGCGTCCACCTCGGCCTCGTCCACCTCGACCCGCTCCTTCTTCAGGACGAGGCCGGAGTAGGTGCGGGCCTCCACCTCGGGCCGCACCTCCACCACGGCGGTGTAGGCGAGGGCCCCCTCCTCGGGCATGGACTGGATCTGGATGTCGGCGTCCGAGACCGGAACGATCTGCTCTTTGACCAGGGTCTCCCGGTAGGTGTCCTCGATCAGGCGGCCGATCACGTCGGCCCGCACCCGCTCGCCGTAGTGGCGCCGGATCAGGGAGAGGGGCGCCTTGCCCTTGCGAAATCCGGGCAGGGTCACGGAACGACGGACGTCCCGGAGGGCCGCCTCCTCCTCCCGGGCCACCTCGTCGGCAGGGATCTCCACCGAAAGACGCTTCTTCACGGGGCTGATGGACTCGACCTGTGTCTTCATGGGCTGATCTCCTTCAGGGGCGCGCAGACACCCGGCCGTCCCCGGGGTCGCCCGGCGTGCCGGTGAACGACGAGACACAAGGGGGGGAGGCGCGGGATCCGGAGGAACGAAATGGTGCGAGAGGGGGGACTCGAACCCCCACGGGCTAGCCGCTGGATCCTAAATCCAGTGCGTCTACCAGTTCCGCCACTCTCGCCTGGATTCGGTCTGGTCTTCCCGTGCGGGGGATGGGGTCGATGCACCGCTGGCCGCAATACCGAAGTCGTGCCCACGGCCCGCGGATCCGAAATCGTGGGGCAACTCGAAACGGGGTGGGCATGGTAAACGGCGCCGCCCCACCGGGGCGGCGCCCGTCGTCCGCGAAGTGGTGAGCCGTCAGGGACTCGAACCCCGAACCCGCTGATTAAGAGTCAGCTGCTCTACCAGTTGAGCTAACGGCCCACGACTGTGGAAGCGCGAACGGTACCGAACCCCCCACGGGTTTGTCAAGGCCCCTTTCGCCAGGAAAATTCCATCCCCGGTTCGGCAGGCCCGCGACCCCGGCTCCGAAAGATTGCCACGGCCGTGGGGGCGACGTAAAGTGCATTCGCTGTGGAGCCGATCAGAAACCGGTTCGGCCGCGTTTTTTCCCGGTCTCTGAGGAGGTGCGTAATGCAGAAACGGCGTCGGACCCGGGTGAGCACCGGCAAGGAGGCCACGGTGGAGTGGGCCGGGGGCCGGTTGCAGGGGGGCCTGCGGGACGTGAGCCTCAAGGGTGCTTACGTTTGGGCCTCGGGGGATGCCCGTCCGACCGAGGGGGAGGAGGGCATGGTCCGGATCCACCTGGATCCGCAGAACCCCGCCTTGGACCTCGAGATCCGGTGTCGCGCCGTACGGGTGGAGGGCGAGGGGGTGGCCCTGGACTTCCTGGAGGTGCCTGCCGAGGTGTTCCCCCACCTGTTGCGGCTCGTACAGTACAACGCACCCGACCCCGACGGCATCGAGGAGGAGATCCTGGCGCCCGCGTTTCGGCGCGAAGAGCCCGGCGGGGAGTAGGCCGTGCCCGTCGGGTTCCCGCCCCAGGACGCCATGGGGGTGGAGCTGGCCGAGCAGCCCGGGGTCTGGCGGTCGCTGCTGGGGCGGTTCGGCGAGGCCCGGCACGCGGTGGAGGCCGCCCTGGCGGGGCAACCGCTCGAGCGGGTGGTGGTGACCGGGTGCGGCGACTGCCACGCGGCGGCGGAGTGGGCCGAGTGGCTGTGGGAGCCCCGCCTACGGGCGAGGGGGCTCCCGGCCATGGAGCTCAGCCGGGCCAGGCCGCACCTCCTCGGGCCCGGCACCCTGCTCGTGGCGTTGAGCGTGTCGGGCAAGACCCCCCGGGTACTCGAGGCCGCGGCCTGCGCCCGGGTCGTGGGAGCCCGGGTGCTCGGTCTGACCGACCACCCCGCCTCGCCCCTGGCCCGGGAGGCCGACGCCGTCTTCTGGCTGGGGGCCTCCCCGCCGGAGGCCCTGGACCACACGGACTACAAGGACCCCCGGGCCGCGGCGTACTCCGGGTACCACCGGCCGGTTCCCCAGACGAAGACCTTCGGGGCCATGCAGCTTGCGCTGGTCGCGGTGGGCCAGGCCCTGGGGGTCGGCGAAGGGGGAGAGGCGTGGGGGGGGCTCCCGGCCATGGAGCTCAGCCGGGCCAGGCCGCACCTCCTCGGGCCCGGCACCCTGCTCGT
>JAADGT010000256.1 GCA_013152215.1 Deltaproteobacteria bacterium | reverse complement strand
CCGCGGCGCGTGCTCTCACGCGCCGCAGCGGACCGAGTCGAGGTGGCCCCTGCGAGGCCGTTCAGCGAAGGAGGGGCCCCCAGCCCCACCCCCTGGGAAGACCACGGGATTTCGGAAACGATACACTAGGCGGCCGGGCGGCTCGCGAGCCCCGACGCCAAGACCTCGGGGGGCATGGGGCCTGCTGGGAAAGCCGCGTGCGGCTCCTTGGCTCGCCGCGCAGCGCCTCCGGCGCTCGTACCGTGAATTCGTTCGTGTCAACCGGTCTGTCATGAAACCACCGCTGCTGCCCCCTGCCTGCGCGGCGAATCTCATGCCCGGTTCTCGCCTCTCACCCCCTCCACACCTCGGGCGCGAAGTTCAGGGTGGCAAGGTAGTCGTCCATCGTTTCGGCCCGCCGAATCCGCTCCACCGTGCCGTCGGCCCGAAGCAACAGCTCCTGGGGTCGGAGTCGGCCGTTGTAATTGAACCCCATGGCGTGGCCGTGTGCCCCCGTGTCATGAATGATCACCAGGTCCCCCTCCTCGATTCTCGGCAGGGCCCGCTGCACCGCGAACTTGTCGTTGTTCTCGCACAGCGCGCCCACCACGTCCACCACGGTGTCCGCCGGCGCGTCTTCTTTGCCGTGCACCGTGACGTGGTGGTACGCCCCGTAGATCGCCGGCCGCATCAGCGCCGACATGCAGGCGTCCACGCCCACGTACTCGCGGTAGATGTGCTTGTGGTTGATGCACCGGGTCACCAGGACCCCATGGGGGCCGGTCATGTACCGGCCGCTTTCCATCAGCAACCGGGGCACGTACCCGTGGGCCTGCCCGAACTCCCGAAGCAAACCGGCGATCTGCGCTGCCATGGACTCCAGGTTCAAGGGCTCGTCCTCGGGTCGGTAGGGGATGCCCAACCCGCCCCCCATGTTCACGAACTCGAACCGGATGCCCAAGGCGTGCTGAACCTCCTCCACCACTTCCAGGAGCATCCGGACCGTCTCCACGAAGTAGCCGGCGTTGCGCTCGTTGGAGCAGATCATCGTGTGCAGCCCGAACCGTCGTGCCCCTCGATCCCGGGCCTGTCGGTAGGCGTCCACGATCTGCTCGTGGGCCACGCCGTACTTGGCCTCCACCGGGTTTCCAATGATCGCGTTGCCGGTGCGCCGCGGTCCGGGGTTGTACCGGAAGCAGATCAGCTCCGGCATGCGCGGCACCTTCGGGATCAGCGTCACGTCGTCCAGGTTGAGGATCCCGCCCACCGCCAGACACGCCTCCATCTCCTCGGTCGTGGTGTTGTTGGAGGTAAACAGGATGTCCTCCCCGGACGCCCCTACCCGCCGGGCCAGCTCGATCTCCGGGATCGAGCTGCAGTCGAACCCGAACCCCATCTCCGCCATGATCCGGAGCACCGCTGGGTTGGGCAGCGCCTTGACCGCGTAGTACTCCCGAAACTCCGCCACCCCGGAAAACGCCCTCTTGAGCCTATCGCCCGTGCCCCGGATTCCGATCTCGTCGTAGATGTGGAACGGGGTACCGAACGTCTCGGCGACGCGGGGCAGAATGGAAGAGAGCCTGCGGTGGAAGTCTGCAGACATCGGCATGAACGGCGCTCCTTTTGACTTCGGCTAGGAGGCTGGGACGCTAGGACGCTAAAAGGCTAGGAAGCTAGGAGGCTTGAAAACCTCACGGCTTTCCGAGCGTTCCATGTAACTTCGGTCGTTGGTCGTCAGTCGTTGGTCGTCGGTCGAAATCTCGTCCCGGCATCGGAGTCGGGGGACATGGGGACCAGGGGTCAGAGGACAGATGTCAGTGGACGGGTCGTGGTCCCACGACGCTGCTTTGGCCACAGTGCCTTTACCCTTTTCTGGCTTCTGTCCTCTGAATTCTGTCTTCTGGCTCCTGAACCGCAGGCCCCATGCCCCATCGCCGGCAATGAGCCCCGGACCAAAGAAAATTACTCTCCCCGCTGCCGGGCCCCGCAGGGGCCTGACGGAGCTTCCAAGCAGCAAGAATACACGAAAGCGCGCCTCCCACGCCACGCGTAGGGGCGAAGGAGCCAAAGGGGAAAGACGACGGGCGGGCCGGATCAGGCCACGGACGGGGAACGAGTCTCCACGGCGGGGTCGGAACGGGAAGCGGACGCGAGCCGGCGGCTCTCGGCGTTGATCCGCCGGGAGGCACCGAGGAGGGTTCGGTAGTCGCACGACACGATGTCGAGCAAGGTCTCCCGCTTGAACTCCTCGGCCCCCTCGCGCCCCTCGTACCCGGCCGCTCGGAGCATGAGAAAGTGTTCGTCCGAGATATCGGTGGGGATCCCCATGGCCTCCACCGCCTTGCGGAAGCGGCCACACTCCTCAAGCAGCTGGACGAAGCTGCGGCCTTGGAGCCCTATGTCCAACCGGGGCCACAGGGAGGGAGGCTTGTACAGGACGTACTCGTACTCCATGGCCGACGGGATCACCGACTCCTCGAACTCGAACCCGAACCGCTCCTTTTCGGTGAACCACCGGCTGTGCTTGAACGGACCGGGCGGTGTGACCATGACCGAGTCCGGCTGGAACTCGCTCAGCAGCTCGAGGTTCGCCTCGAACACCTCCTGGTCGGTCACCCCCTCCAGCAGGGGGGTGGGATAGATCAAGGCCAGCGACACATCGATGTGGATCCCCGTCCGGCTTTCGGCCTCCCGGATGGCTCGGGCCGTGGCGACCAGGTCCGAGCGGGTGACTCCCTTGTTCATCACCTGCTCGTTGATCCGGTCGTGGCCGGTCTCTCCGCCGATGAACACGGCCCGGAGCCCCGAGCGCAGCATGATCTCGTACTGCCGGACCGTCCGCTCGAACACCTCGGGCCGGGCGGCGTTCCGCACGGCCCGGCTCCCCATGCCGTAGACGACCTGGAGCCCGGCGTCCAGGATGCCCTCGGCGATTCGGGCGCCGAAAGCGGGCGGCGTGTCCGAGCCGGCGAACCGGAAGATACCGATGCCCTGGGCCACCATGGCCCGCATCTCGGCGATCACGTCCTCCACCGGCCTGGGCGCGTACTTCTTGTAGAAATGGGGATGAACGCAGAAGTGGCACTTGCCCCAGGGGCAGCCGAGGCTCTCCAGCAGCACGTGGATCCGCACCTTCCCCGGGCGGTCTCCGTACCTGGGAACGGCCTTCTTCACGATCTTCACGGGCCGTTTCCGACCTTTTCGGATCGTCCCGTCCGGCTCCCGCCACAGAACGTTCTCGAACCGCCGCGACGCCACCGCCTCCAACACCGCCTCCCGGCCCGCCCCCGGCATGGCGTCGATGAGGTCGAGGATCTTGGTCAGCGCGAACTCCCCCTCCCCCCGCACGGCCAGGTCGAAGGGGCTCCGCCGCAGGACCTCCTCCTCGTATAGGGTGGCGTGGTATCCCCCGGCGATCAGCACCACCTCGGGGGCGCGCTCCCGCACGAGCTCGGCGAACCGCCGCGCCCAGCCGAACGCCTCGCCGTACCACAGCTTGACCCCCACGATCGGCACCCCCTCCTCCACCACCTGCCACGCGAGGTCCCGCAGTCTGGCCTCCATGGCCCGCCTCTGAAGGGCGGACTGCACCTCCTGGAGCCCCATGGTCGCCCCGCCCAGGGCCTTCATCCACGCCGCAGGGGGGCCTTCACGCCGGGCCCCCAGCAAAAGACCGTAGGCGCGCCGCAGGAGTCGGGCCACGGGCTTTAGCGTAAGGTCGGCAAAAAACTCGTCGGTGGCCCAGTCCTCCAGCCGGACCGAATGGCCCTTGGCCTCGAGATGGGCGGCCAGCACTCCAAGACCGTTGTCGAAGAACGTGTCGCTGGCGGACCGCCGCCGGGTGGTGAGGGAGTTCCAAAGAAGGATTCTAGCCATGGTTGCTCCGCAACGGATCTCGTCGAACGCGTTGTCCTCCCCTTCGGCGGGTTTGGGGCGGAACTTGAGGTTCGTCGGCTCAGGGACTCCGGTCCAACCGCAGCTTGTAGCTTGCGGTCTTGGGAGCGTCTGCCTCCAGCCTCACCCGGCACGGGACCGGGGTTCCTCTCTCCAGCTCCTCCGGATCCAGGCGGGCGCTCCGGGCCGGCACCACGTGGAGGGTGCGCGCCCCCTGCCTCTCCGACACCCAGGCCAGGCAGACGTCGGGGCGAGCCTCGGCCCAGTCCCCCAGGGTTCGGGCCGCTGGGGAGGGCACCCGGCCCTCTCGCCCCAGCACGTGCAGGTACCCCCGGCGGTCCAGGAACCCCCTGTCCCCTGTGACGTAATACCCTCCTTGGCGTGTCTCCGCCGTCAGGTCAGGCCGGCGCCAGTATCCGGGCGACACCGTGGGCCCCCTGACCCGGATCGACCCGGGCTCGCCCGGCGGGAGCGGGTTTCCGTCCGCGTCCGTCACCCGCAAGTCCACGGCCCGGGTGGGCCGGCCGGCCGTCTCGAGGATCCACGGTTCCCCGTCCAGGGCGCGGGCGTGCTCGTCGGGGTGGAGCAGGCACACCGGCGGCAGGGCCTCGGCCATGCCGTACCCCTGCTGAAGCACGGGGCCCAACACCTCCAGAGCCTTTTGGATGCGGGGAGCGGGCGCGCCCTCCGTGCCATAGATGACGGCCCGCAGGCTCGACGCGTCCCGCCGCCCGGCCCGAACCGCGTCCACGAACTCGGCCAGCATGGTGGGGGTCAGGAAGATCCGGGTCACGCGGTGGGCCTCCACCAGGTCCGCTGCCGCATCCGGATCCCAGCGGGGCAGGAACACGTTCGTGGCCCCGGAGAGCACGGCCGGTAGGATCAGGGTGGAGCCGGCCGTGGCGAGGGGCACCGCGTGGAGGAACACCTCGTCCGCACCCACCGGCGAGCGGTTCTCGCGCAGTGCGTGGTACAGGCTCGCCCCCCATCCCTTGCCGGTGCTCATGACCCCCTTGGGCTCGCCCGTGGTCCCCGAGGTGAAGTTGATGGTGACCAGGGCATCGGGAGCCCGCCGGAGCGGCCGGGGGATGGGGTCGGCCGCCGACAGGGCGGCCTCGTACTCCCCCCGGTCGCCAGCCAGGGGGTCGAGGTGGAGCCGGCCCATGCCGGGAACGGCTCCCCCGCGGGGTCCCAGGTACGCCCGGGCCTGGGTGGCCTCGGCGATCCAGCCCAGCCGGTCGTCCCCGGTGCCCGGAGGCACCGGTACGGCCGTGGCGCCGAGCCATAGGCACGCCAGCCGGGCCTCCACGAAGGCGGGATCGTTGGGCAGATCCAGAAGAATCCGATCCCCCACCGAGATCCCAGCCTTGGCCCACGCACCGGCCAGGCGTGCCACCCGTTCCCCGAGCCCTGCATAGGTGCCGCCCCTGGGAAACGCGGGACGTCCAGCGTTGCGCCGCATGGCGGGCCGCAACAACCGGTGGGGCAGGCCCGCCACCCGGACGATCGCCAGGCTCAGGAGGGTTCGGAGGTCTCGCACCGTTCCCTTCCCTGGGCCTCGGCCCAAGCCCGAAACGCGTCCATGTCGGCAAACCCGTGGACCCGGGCGAACGCATCCGCCTCGGGGGGCGCCGCCCGGTCGAGGGCCCCGCCCTCCACGGCGAACCGCCACGCCGTGGCCGGATCGAGGCTGGGAAGCCGTTCCTCTCCCCGGAAGAACCCGTGTTCCAGTCGGAAGAAGAACCTCCCCAGACCGAACATCCGGTCGCTCTCACGCATGGCTCGGTCGAGACGTTCCGGAAGTCGGTTGAGGTCGAGCTGAAGCGGCACCGCCGGCGCCCCCCTCACCGAGTCGTAGGGCTTCACCTCGCCAAACCGCTCGAACAGGTACAACCGCTCGTAGAAAGGAACGTGCCTCGGGTTCACCGTGATGACCAGATGATCCACCTCCTTCTGGCGGGCGTAGTACAGCACCGCCTGGTGCAGCAGCCAGAACAGCCCTCTGCGTTTCCCCTCCTCGTCGATCAGGAGCCAGCGGTACTGGGAGTCCACGGCAAGGGCCGACACCTCGGCCAGGCGGAGCCCCTGGTCCCGGAACCGGTCCAGCTCCGCCTGGTACAGGGCGCTCATGGGGAGTCCCATGCCCCCGGGGTCGTCGAAGATGAGGCTCACCGTCCCCAGGATCAGGGTCTCCTCCCGAGCCAGGAACACCAGGGTCGAGGGAACCAGCTGGTGGAGGGTGGCCCGCAGCCCGCTCGGGTGGGGCTCGGTATACCCCATGTCCACGTACACGTCGTGGATCAGCCGAAAGGCGGCCTCGAACTCCGCGGCCTCCTCGGCCACCTTGACGTTGGGCTTCTGGAGGCCCCGGTCCGGGCCCATCCGGATGCTTCGTCGACGGTCCCTGCGCGGATCCTCGGCGAAGCTGTTCTTGGGGCCGGGACTACCGCCCATGGAAGGCTCCTCGGGTCACGAACGGCTCCCTCTCCGGTGGCCCCCTCGTAGCCGGATCGAAGGCTCGGGGGCATGGGGCCTGCCGGGATGGCACGCCAGCCAGGCCACGTCTCGGCCCGGCGCGCCCCACCCTAACAGAAACCTTGACATAAAACCTCACATGAAAATTGTTTTCCTGTAGACAATCCGGCTCCTCGCCGGTACCCTTACCAACCACGCTGCGCCTCTTCCAGGTGTTCCCTTTCCGGGACGCGTCGGGGCCCGGCGTTTCGAAAGGGTGCCCCCTTGTCGGGCACCGAGGGAGTTTTGGGGGATTCGGGCGCTTGCTGGATCCGGCACAAGACGTGCATACTTCGCGCCCCTGACTCGACGGGCCCATATGCCCCATCCATCTTGCTCTCCAGGAGGCCTCCCCATGATCTCCACGGCGTGCCGTCGCGCGGAAGACTTCGTTCGGGTCTCGCGGTCCCACGACTCGGGCGCGGTCGATCCCGGGCCGTTCACGTTCGCCCAGGCGTCCCGATGGTCTGAAGTTCGGGGCGCCTTTTCTCTGCTCTACCGAAACTACCTGTCCCGCGGCCTGATTCCCCCCGACGGGGTGGGCCTGCGGTACACCCATTTCAATCTCCTGCCGGAGTCGGCCACCTTCGTGGCGTCGGAGGGGGGCCAGGTGGTGGCCACCTTCTCCCTCATCCCCGACACCCGTTCGTTCGGTCTCCCCATGGATGCCCTGTATGCCAAAGAGCTGGCCGCCCTCAGGCCGGGCCGACGGCCCGCCGAGATCTCCGGTCTGGCCGTGGCCCCCTCCTACGAATCGGTGACCCTGCTCCTGATCTTGAACCTGGTGCGGATGATGTACGCCTACGCCCAGCGCACGGGCATCACCGATCTGGTGGTCGCCTGCCATCCCCGCCACGCCCGGCTCTACGCCCGGCTGTTCCGGTTCGAGGAGCTGGGCCCCCTTCGCACCTATCGGGCCGTGAACGACGCCCCCGCGGTGGCCCTGCGCCTGGACATCGAGACCGCGGAAGAGCGGTACCGAGAAGCGTTCGGCGAGGGGCAGGGGCTCCACGGCTTCCTGTTCCGGCAACGCACCACGGAGCTTCCATGGATCCCCTTGCGGGTGGGAGCCATGGACACCGAGGCGATCCGCCAGCTGCTGACCCTGCGACCGGAGATGCTCGACCTCCTGGAGGCCGGGGAGCCGGGGCTGGCCGCACGCATCTCGGGCTGGCACGTGCCCACCGCCCGCCGGTTCCTGGAGAACGCGCCCACAGCGGGGTGGTTCCCGGCCTTCGTGCCCGCCTGATACCAAGCTGCGTAAAGCTATTGGCCTCCTGCTCAGCGGGGCAAGGGACCTGTCGGAGAGCCGGGCGCGGCCCCTTGGCTCGCCGCGCAGCGCCTCCGGCGTTTGACCTGCGAAATGGTACGGATCCCGCCTGGTTGCCATGAAGCCGGCTCTGCCGTTCCGTGCCTGCGCGGCGAATCTCAATGCCCGGCTTCGCGCCCGGCCGGAGGTAGGTCCCTTGCCCCGCTCTGCGAAAGCTCTCGGTTTGAACGCAACTTGGCATCACCCGATCCTCAGGGCGAGACCAGACACAGGTAGGGCCGCACCGCCGCCAGGGTCTTCTGGGCCTGCACCAGCAGGTTCTTCACCCGGCCCAGGAGCTCCTCGGAAAACACCAGGTTGTGGATCGGGTTGCCCCGCTCGA
>JAADGT010000098.1 GCA_013152215.1 Deltaproteobacteria bacterium | reverse complement strand
ATCAAGGAGCTCCAGGACCACGTGAAAAAGGAGACGGCTCCCTACAAGTACCCCAGGGAGATCGAGTTCGTGAAAGAGCTTCCCAAAACCGTGTCCGGCAAGATCCGCCGGGTCGAGCTGCGGAAGATGGAGGAGGAGCGCAAGCTCGGCAAGACCGGCTGATCGCGATCCGTCGTGGTCTGAAAAGGGGCGGCCTTCCGGCCGGGGCCGCCCCTTCCCTTCGACCTAAAATTCGACCCAACGTTTGGTTGATTGCCAGCGGCGACCGACCCGGGCGGGCGCCGCAAGGGGGGTCTTTTGCCCTTTGTCTTCCACCGAAGGGTGCATGGGGGCTGCGGTTCAGAAGACAGAAGACAGAATTCAGAGGAGAGATTGCACCGTCGGATGCAGGAACGTGCCTGTGGTCTTTTCCTGTCTTCGATCCGCTGAATTCTGATCTCTGAAACCCATGCCCCCCGAGACCCTGAGGTGGCGCCAAAGAAGCGTAGTCATGTTTGGAATGCTGGGAGATCACGGAGGTTTTTTAAGCCTTCTAGCCTCCTAGCCTTCCAGCTTTCTAGCGGGCCGAAGGCCCAAAAAGGAGGAATTCCGATGCAACGGTCCCTTTACCGCAAGGAGTGCTGGCTCGCCCTGGCCGCGTTCGTGGTCGCGGCGTTCCTGACCCACATCTACCCGCTGTACTTCCTGTTCCCCAAGCTGACCGAGGTCCAGGTGTTCGGGTTCCCGGCCCACTACTTCCTGACCCTGTTCCTGGGCTGGGTGGTGCTCATGCCCTTGTACGCCCTGTACATCCGGGTCAGCGAGAAGATCGACCAGGAGATCGTGGAGACCAGCCGCCCGGACGCCGAGCCCGAGGTCCGGCTCGCCGCAGGAGGGGAACGATGAGACGCGCCG
The DNA here is from genome assembly GCA_013152215.1 of Deltaproteobacteria bacterium. GTDB lineage: Bacteria > Desulfobacterota > Deferrisomatia > Deferrisomatales > Deferrisomataceae > Deferrisoma. The sequence continues at coordinate 7,152 of JAADGT010000098.1, read as the reverse complement.
TCCGACACGCCCTGCCCGTGGTACTCGGGCTCGTGCCCGCCGTGGCCCGGGCCGCCGACGGGATGCAGACCTACCGGTTCCAGCCCACCCAGAGCCTGTCGACCCTGGGGCTGGTGTACACCCTGGGCATGGTGACCCTGTTCCTGTGGGTGGGGTGGTGGTCCAAGCGCCGGGTTTCCACGACCGACGACTACTACACCGCCGGCCGGGGGATCGGGGCCCTCTCGAACGGGCTGGCCATGACCTCCAACTACATGAGCCTTGCCACGTTCCTCGGGTTCACGGCCCTGCTCTGGAAGCTCCAGTTCCTGCTCGTGGCGTTCGTGATGAGCTGGCTGGGCGGGTTCGTGCTGATCTCGGTCAGTGTGGCTCCGAGCCTGCGGCGCTGGGGCAAGTTCACCAGCATGCAGTTCATCGGCGAGCGCTACGGCAGCACCGCCAAGATCATCTCGGTGCTGTGCATGATCCTGCTGGCCCAGCTCTACCTGGTAGGTCAGATGAAGGGCATCGGCAACGTGTTCCAGGTGATGTTCCACTGGGACTACACCACCGGCCTGGTGGTGGGTGGCATCGTGGTCACCCTGTACGTGACCATCGGCGGAATGTACGGTCTGTCGTACAACCAGACCCTGCAGGCCGTGATCATGGGCATCGCCCTGCTGCTGCCCACCTCGATCATCCTGTGGAAGCTCAACGCCGGCCCCGGCGCGGTGTTCCCCCCGTTCGGGTATACCAAGCTGGTGCCCGAGATGGTGGCGGCCCTGCCCACCTACTTCGACCCGTTCACCACGGTGAGCGGCAAGATCCCGGTGAGCTTCAAGTACTACACCGGGATCGTGCTCAGCCTGGCCATGGGCACCATCGGCCTGCCTCACATCGCCATGCGCTACTTCACGGCGCCCTCGGTCAAAGAGGGCAAGAAGGCCACCCTGTGGGGCATCTTCTTCATCGGCCTGGTGTTCTTCACCACCTTTGCCATCGGGTTCGCCGCCAAGCTCTACACCACCAAGGTCCTGAACGCCCAGGGTCTCGCCATCGATCCCAAGGAGGCGGATCTACTGGTGGTGATCATGAGCCAGGCGTTCACCCCGGCCTGGGTGGCGGCCCTGCCCATCGCCGGCGCGCTGGCCGCGGGGCTGTCCACCGTGGGCGGGCTGCTCATGGTGATCGGCACGGGCATCGGCCACGACATCTACACCACCCTGTTCCCCGGAGCCGACGACCGCCGCAAGATGAAGATGGGGCTCTTCTTCACCGCGTTCGGCGGCGTGGTGACGATCCTCCTGGCCCTGCGGCCCCCCGAGTTCCTGCTGACCAGCGTGATCTGGGCCTACGTGGTGTCGGCCTCCACGTTCACGCCGGTGCTCATCCTGGGCATCTGGTGGAAGGGCGCGAACCGGGCCGGGGCCATCGCGGGCATGGTGGTGGGCGGCCTGCTCTCGGTGGTGCTGTGGTGGACCAAGGGCCGGCTGTTCGGGCTGCAGCTCGTGCAGCTGGGGCCGTTGGGGCACCTGGTGGCCGCCATCTTCACGGCATCGGCCGCCTGGTTCGTGACCATCGTGGTGAGCCTGGTGACCGGCGGGGAGAAGGACGAGCGGATCCTGCGGGAGGTGGACCGGATCCACGGCTGGCTCGACTACGACCCGGCCCGGTACAACGGGAAGCTCTTTCCGGTGGCCTGCGCGGCCCTGGCCCTGGTGCTGATGGTGTGGTCGGCCATGCCCACCTCGGCCCCCCCGAAGACGGCCCAAAACCCCGGGGCGACCGTCACCGTGGCCCGCCGATAGGCCCCGAGGTGTAGATCGGAAGGGGGCCCCTCGGGGCCCCCTTCCTTTTTCATCTTCCCGTGCCGTCGGGGCCCTCCCCACCCAGTGGGAGGTACAGCCGCTGCGCACAGTCGGGGCAGAGGCCGTGGGTGAACTCCAGGCCGGCATGGGTCTTCAGGTAGGCCTCGAGGTGCCCCCAGTACCCGGCGTCGTCGCGGATCTTCTTGCACCCCGAGCAGATGGGGACGAGGGTCTCGAGCTCGTGGAGAACCCTGAGGTGCCGGGCCAGGGCCCGGTTCTGGGCCCATAGGCGCTTCATCATCTCGCCGGCCAGCTCGGCCATGGGGTCGTCGCCCCGGTAGCGCTCGAAAGCTCGAACGAGCCTCTCGATGTGCCGGGCGTATGCCCCGTCCGCCCCACCTCCCGCTCCGCCCGAGGCCAGGATCAGAAGCACGTCCATCGCCGGATCAAGGAGGTAGAACTCCAGCCGGTACGCGGCCAAGAACGCCCATGCCGGATCCTGGCGAGGGGCCCCGGCCGCCACCTCGGACACCCGCAGCTCGAGCGCGGCCAGCTCTCGAACGAGCTGCTCCGGCTCCCCCACCACGTCGGCCGCCGGCCGATCCGCCCACCTTCGGAGGGCCTCCTTCCAAATCTCCACGTGGCCGGCCTCGTCCGAGGCCATGGCCCGCCATAGGTCCGAGAGGCCGGGGTCGTCCGTTTGGTCGGCCACTCGGAGGTAGAAGTCGAGGGCAAGGGCGTCGATGCGTAGGCAGGGTTCCAGGATCTGACGGGCGGGCACCGAGGGCATGGTTGAAGTCCGTGGGTTGGGGGAAAAAGCAAGATCGCCGCCTACGGCAGCCCCCCGGTCCGGATGCGACGGGGCGGGGGGAGAACGATTCTTCGGATCAACCGGTCCCGAACACCACCTTGTTCAGGACCTCCACCACCTTCTCCTCCTCGAACGGCTTGAGGATGTAGTGCTTGGCCCCGGCCTTGGCGCACTCCACGATCTTGTCTCGGCTCGACATGGAGCTCACCATGATCACCGTGGCCTGGGGGTCGATCTTGCGCAGCAGCACCAGGGTCTGGATGCCCCCCATCTGGGGCATCACCAGGTCCAGGGTCACGAAGTCGGGCTTGAGCTCCTTGTACTTCTTGACGGCCTCGAGCCCGTTGGAGGCCGTGGCCACCACCTCGCACCCGTGGCGCTCCAGGATCTTCGTGAGTTCCTTCTGGATGTAGGGGCTGTCGTCCACCACCAGGGCCCGTTTCGCCATCGACTCCGCTCCTTGCCTCGGGCGCCCGTCAGGGCTCCTCGGGCGCCAGGGACACCACCAGATCCACCCGACCCGCCTCGGTCTCCAGGGGCAGGAGCACGATCTCCATGCCCGTGCCAAAGTCCACGTTCACCGCTTCCCCGTCCACCACGGTGGGCGGGGTGATCCCCTCCCGCACCCCCAGATCGTAGAGATGGCCCGTGGCGTTTCCGACGATGGTGTTCGCCAGCTCCGCCAGGATGGCCCGCACCTCCCGGTCGTCCTCCACCGCCCCCCCGGCGATCCGCTCGGCCACGGCCCAGGCCACGGCATGGGAGGCCGCGAGCACCACCGAGCCGTTGAGCCGGCCCTGCAGCCCGATGATGATGCACAGGTTGTCCCCCAGCTCCAACCCCTCGAGACGCCGGGGCCTCCCCAACCGCACCGACACCCGGGCCATCTTCTCCAGCACCCGCACCGACGGCACGAGGAACGCGTTGACGTACTCGGCCCTCATTCCCTAATCCACCGCCTTGGTGACCCGGATCACCTCCTCAAGGGTGGTCAACCCGGCCACCACCTTCCGCAGCCCGTCGAACCTGAGGTCCCTCAGGCCGTTGGTGTGGGCCGCGCGGCGGATCTGGCCCGTGCTCGCCCTCTCCAGGATCAGATCCCGAATCGACTCGTCCACTTTCAGCACCTCGTGGATGCCCGTTCGCCCCCGGTACCCGGTGCCCCCGCAGTAGCCGCAGCCGCGACCCCGGTAGAACGTGACCTTGCCCACCAGGGCTTCGGCACCCGCCTCGGCGATCTCCGCCGGTTTGGGGTCGTGGGGGGTCTTGCACTGGGGGCAGATCCGACGAACCAGCCGCTGGGCCAGCACCCCCAGCAGGGTGGGCGCCAGCAGGAACGGCGCCACCCCCATCTCCACCAAGCGGGTCACCGAACTGGGCGCGTCGTTGGTGTGCAGGGTGGACAGGACCAGATGGCCGGTCAGGGCCGCCTCGCCGGCGATGTGGCCGGTCTCCGGGTCGCGGATCTCACCGATCATGATGATGTCGGGGTCCTGCCGCAGGATCGACCGGAGCGCCCCCGCAAAGGTGAGCCCCCGCTTGGGGTTCACCCCCACCTGGTTGATCAGTGGGATCTGGTACTCCACCGGGTCCTCCACCGTGACGATGTTCTTCTCGATGGAGTTGATCGCATTGAGCGCCGCGTACAGGGTGGTGGACTTGCCGCTGCCCGTGGGCCCGGTGACCAGCACGATGCCGTTGGGTTGTCGTATCATCGACTCGAACAGGGCGAGGTTCCGGGGCGAGAACCCCAGGTCCTCCAGGCTCACCCGCACGCTGGCCCGATCCAGGATCCGCATCACCACCTTCTCGCCGTAGTACACCGGCAGGATGCTCACCCGGAACTCCAGCTCCCTCTCCCCCATCTTGAGCTGAATCCGGCCGTCTTGGGGCCTCTGCCGCTCGGAGATGTCCAAGTCCGAGAGGATCTTGACCCGGCTCACCACGGCAGGCGCCAGCCGGGTCGAGAACGCGAACCGCTTGTGGAGGACCCCGTCGATCCGAAACCGCACGAGCAGGTTCTCTTCGCCCGGCTCGATGTGGATGTCGCTGGCGCCCTCGCGCACCGCCAGCTTGAGCACCTTGTCCACCAGCTTGACGATGGGGGCTTCCTCGCCGGCCCGCCGCAGGCTCTCGATGTCGGCGACCTCGCCCCCCGAGTCCACGTCGAGCCGGCTCAGGGTCACGAAGTCGTCCTGCTCGTCCTCGGCCTCATCCTCCCCCCGGTAGTGGGCGTGCACCGCCTGGAGCACCTGGGTCTCGCTGGCCAGCACCGGCTGGATCGGCCGCTTGAGCATGCCCGACAGCAGATCGATCACCTCGATCTTGGTGGGGTCGGCCACGGCCACCGTGACCTCGTCGCCGATGGCGAACAGGGGGATCACCCGGTGCTTGCGACAGAACTCGGCAGGGATCTCCTCCAGCAGGTCCTCCTGGATATCCACGTCCTCCAGGTCCATCACGGCCAGGTTGAACTGCCGGCCCAGGGCCTGGAGGTACTCCTTCTCCTTGACGTACCCCGCCTCCACCAGGAACCGGCCCAGGGGCTTGCCCGCAAGCCCGCGGCTCTGGCGCTCGGCCAAGGCCTGCTCGAGCTCCTCGGGGGTGATGGCTCCGTCCTCGACCAGGAGCTGGCCCAGGCGGGCCTCGACCTTCTTGGGCATGGCCTGACTCACAGGCTACCCTCCGAACAGGGCGTCGATGTCGTCCTGGCTCACCTTGAGGTCCTCGGGCTCGGCCTCTGCATCGGCCGCCTCCTGGGCCGCCTGAAGGAGCTCGTCCAAGGCCGAGCCCCCCATCGTCGCGGCCTCCGGCACCGGCGAGCCGGCCGGCTCGGACGACGCCGCGGCAGCGCGCGCCCCCCGTTCCAGGGCCGATCCGCACCCACCGCAGAACCGATCGGTCGTCAGGTTCCGGAACCCGCATCGGGGGCAGAACGACGCCAGCGGCAGGCCGCAGCCGCCGCAGAAGTTTCGTTCCAGGGCGTTCACGTGTCGACATCGGGGACAGTTCATGGCTTCCTCACCACCACGCGGTTTCGGCCCTCGCTCTTGGCCTGGTAGAGGGCCTCGTCGGCCACGCCGATCAGGTCCTGCGCCCGCTGCACCCCGGCCGATGGGCAGGCCGCCACACCGAAGCTGGCCGTGACCCGGAGGGTCTCTCCCTGGGCCGGGAACGGATGGTTCTCCACGGTCAGCCGCAGACGCCGGGCGAACTCGGCCGCGCCCTCCACCTCGGTGTGGGGGAGCAGCACGCAGAACTCCTCGCCGCCGTACCGGCCGGGCACGTCCGAGGTGCGCACCGCTTCCCTCACCAGCCGGCCCAGCTCCCGCAGCACCTCGTCCCCGGCCTGATGGCCGAAGGTGTCGTTCAGGCGCTTGAAGTGGTCGATGTCGAACATCACGAACGACAGGGGGGTGCCGTACCGGTCGGTGCGCTCGAACTCCCGCTCCAGCACCCCCATGAAATGGCGGCGGTTGTACAGGCCGGTGAGGGGATCGGTGGAGGAGAGGACCTGGAGCCGATCGTTGGAGGCTTTGAGGGCGTCCTGCAGGGCCTTGATCTTGAGCTGGACCTTGATCCGGGCCAGCAGCTCCCCGGCGTCGAACGGCTTGGTCACGTAGTCGCTGGCCCCCAGCTCCAGCCCCCGGATCTTGGTGTCCACGTCCGCCTCGCCGGTGAGGAGGATGACCGGCACGTCCCGCAGCTCCGGCCGGGCTCGCACCAGGGTCAGGAACTTGAACCCGTCCACCGACGGCATGATCAGGTCGCACAGGATCAGGTCGGGGGGGGACTCGACCGCCTTCTTGAACCCCTCGAGCCCGTTCGAGGCCTCCCGGGCCTCGGCCACGAAGTCCACCCGGTCCAACAGGGCCAGCACCTCGCGCCGGAGCCCCGGGGAGTCATCGATCACCAGGACCCGGAAGTCCCGGCGTCCCATGAGCCCCTGGGGGTCGGGGGGGGGCGGGTCCCCTACCCCGGGGGCATCCGGTGCCACAGGGGCGCTCGGCTTGGCTTCCACCCTTCGGTTCCCTCCGCTCGCTCCACGGTGATCCCCGGCGGGAGCCGAAGCACGAAGAGGTCCGGTTCGAGACCGTCGGCCGGCACCACCCGGGTGAGTTCCATCTCATAATCGGCAGAGGGCTCGCGAAGCTTCAGTCCAATCCGGGCGGGGTACCAGAACCCCACCCCGGCCATCCGCCCCTCCCAGGAGATCTCGGCCTCGACCCGTCCCTGACGGACGAAGCGGGTGCGTCGGGGCCGCGGCCCCTCGGGCCCCCACTCCACCTCCTGGGTCCAGCCGTCCGGGCCCTCGAGCAGGAGCACCGTTCCGCCGTCCGGCGTGCGCCAGGCCGCCCGGGCCGGCCCCACGGTGGGGACCCGGCCCAACAGCACCCGGCCCAGCCACAGTCCGCCCGTGTCCAGGTCCACGGCCCGACGCTCGCCAGGCACGTACACCCGACACCGATCGACCCGGCACGCCAAGACGAACGCGGCCGTGCCGAAGGGCCCGGCCACCGCGTCCAGCCGGACACCCAGGCCCTCGGCCACGGC
>JAADGT010000099.1 GCA_013152215.1 Deltaproteobacteria bacterium | reverse complement strand
CGGGCTCCTTCCGAGTTTCCGGCTGCCGAACCTCCTCGGGGATGGGCGGGGGCTGAACCCGTGCGATGTCTTCCTGCACAACGGGCTCCAGCCGCCGAGCCCTCCTCAGAGCCTCCTCCCACAGGTCGGCCCGCGTTCTCCCCGCCGGGGGGGGAGGCGGTTCCAGCCGCGGCCGCTGGGGAGCTTCCCTGGCCTCCTTCGGCGCCGTCGCGGAAGGCTCCTGCTGCAACGAGGGCCGAGGGCCCCCCGCACACCCCAAGAGCCCGAGCGCGACGCCCACAACCGCAATCCTCAGACGAATTCGCATGGCCACTTCGTTTCCCCGGGCTCCGCCGGCTTCCGCGCCACCTCTCCGCGGAAGTGCGGGCCCCCGTATGCCTGTCCCGTCCTCAGAAGAGCCTCGGTGTTCCGTTTCCATCTCTACAGATGGCACTTCAGGCACAGCTCACTATCTTCCTCGTACGACATCACGACATACTGTTTCTGGTCCGTCGGCATGTGGCGCGTATGACAGGTGTCACACGTCACGTACTTGTCATCCAGAAGATAGAGCCCTTCAGGTTTTCGGTAGGCCCCTTTATATTCCGCCAGGTCCAGCTTCGGAATAATCTCCATATTCATTCCGTCTGGATGTGTGTCTTGATACCGAATCTTGCGGTAGGTTTGTTTCCTCAGCCCGAGCATCATGAGCTTTTCCTTGTATTCCTCCACCTGGTCCTCCGGCACCACGATCCCCCGCAGATCCTTTCCGGTCTTGACCACGTCCTCATAGGTAGCCGTTTCGAGGCAGGGGTTTGTGTCGTGGCACGCAGTGCAGTACCGATCCACCTCGGAGGAGGGAAGGGGCTCGAGGCGAAGCTCGAGCTCTTCGTCCTCCCTCGGGTCCGCGATCACGATGTCGAACTTCTCGCCCTCCGAGGCCGCAACCGGGTAGAACCGCACGGGCACGTCCACGGTCACGCACCCGATGATCAGCCCCGACTTGCTGCGCACCCGCAGGCTGACCTGGGCCGTGTGAGTGAGGGGGACCTTCTCGAAAACGAACCTACCGTCACAGTCCGTGGTGGTCACCTCGTACAACAGGCTCACCGGAACGCCGGGCATCGGTTCCCCGGTTTCCCCATCGACCACCCGCCCGCGCACGTCACGGTACAGGGCCCGTTCCGGAGGCACCGCCGGCCCCGCACCGAAGGCCGTGACAGCGACCAGCCAGAGCAGCAGCCCCCCCGCGCCCCACACCCACGCGCCGCGTCGCCCCATGGTTCACCTCGTTACTTGGTTTGAAAAAAAAACAATCCCGTCCCACGAGGCTCGCCCGCCGGGCACCCCACCGAAGACGCGCCCCATGTCCCGGGCGTCGCCGGAGCGTGCCCATCGCGCCGTCGAGCTGCTACTTCGCCAGCAGCTCCCGGATCCTCGTTTCGAGAACCTTCTCGTCCCCCGGCCGATATCCGCCCTTCAGCAGCGCGATGGTCCCGGCCTCGTCCACGAGCACCAACGCGGGCGTGAATGAGAAGCCGAACACCCCCGGCGTCTTGAACTCGGGATCGTGGAGGAACGGGAACTGGAACCCGAAATGCTCCCTGTAGCGCTTCACCCGGGCGGGGCTGCCCGAGTCCACGCTGATCGCCACCACCCTGAGGCCGGGGTATCTCTCTACGAGTTCCTTCAGGGCCAGCAGCTCCTTGCGGCAGGCGGCGCAGGAGGTCTGCATGAACACCACGGCGCCCACGCTCCCCGACAGGTAGTCCCCCACGTCCACGGAGCGCCCCCCTTCCACGTCCGGCAACGCCAGGTCGGGGAACGCCGCCCCCACCGTGTACCGCTCCGCCGCAGGTGCCGTAGCTACCCCGATCGATATCCCCGCTAGAAGGACCACCACCCAGCCCCACAGGGCTCTTGTCGTTGTGTTCGCCATCACGATCTCTCCCACCCCCTCAATGGCTGTGGCACTCGCTGCACAGCGGATCCAAATAATCCCAGCTCGTGGGGAACTTCCGAAGCATGGCCTGGGTGTTCTCCGTGGCCGACGGCGGATTCGGTGCGACCCCCCCCTTGTAATCCCAGTGGGTGGACGCGGTTCCGTGGGGATCGTGGCAGGTGAGGCACATGACCCAGCTGGAGCCCAGGGTCGGCGCGTACACCCGTTGCTCGATCGGGCCGCCCGTGCCCGCGTAGAACGGGAGAATCGCCGTTTCGGCGTACGCGTCCGGGGGGGTGCCCGAGCCGTTGGGGTCGCTGAACGGGTTTGCGATGTCCATGAACCCCGAGGTGTACTCCCTCCACAGGCTCATGCCGACCCCCGCGTTCGCGTGGAGCGGCTCGCTGCTCCCGGTCCAGCTGCCGTGGAAGAAGTTCTTCGCCAGGATCGTGTTGTCCGGGTCTCCCAGATCCGTCTCCACGTGGCACCCGTAACACACGTTCATCGCGAACTCCGTGGCCGTGTCCGCTCCGGCTCCGAACAGGAAATCGTCCGCGAGGAACCGGTTCTTGGTCCCGTGGGGGTTGTGGCAGCCCTGGGCGCCGGCCCCCCCTGCGAGACAGGTGACGTCCATCTGGTTGCCCTCGATGCTTGTCGAGTAGCCGTGGCCGTTGGTCTCGTAATAGTCGAAAAATGGGGGCGTGTTCGTGTACGGCGCGCCCGCGTTGACGTCTTTGGGGGGCACGGCAGGGACGACCCAGGGTGCCGCGGTCTGCTGGGTGGACGGATCGGACCGGTCCGAAGGGGGGACCTGGCCCGTGGGCACCGGCCCGTTGAACTGCTGGAATGAGGCGTTGGCCGCCCCCTCGTCCACCCCGTCGTGGCACGAGAGGCAAAAGTTCTGGTACGCCGAGAAGTCCGTGGCCCGGGCCACCGGGTCGCCGGCGGTTACGCCGGCCGAGGCCAGGTCGTCCGGGTACACGAGAAAGGCGGCGTCGCTGGGGTGCTTGGCCCCGTCGCCATGACACTTCTTGCACTCGTTCAGGCTGGCGTCCTCCGGCGTGTTGAAATCGCCGTCCACCTGGTAACGGATGTTGTGCTGACTCAGGATGGTGGAGTCGTTCACGGCCCCGATGCCGTTGAAGAACCGGTCGACCTCGAAGCTCGCCTCGGTGGTGTCGTCGAACAGCCCGCCGTTGGCCGAGGTGGTGTGGCACACCAAACAGTCGTCGTTCGGGATGACGAACGACTTCTTGTGATCGTGGCAGGTGCCGCAGTTGTCGTACTTGGTGTCGGTGGTGTGAGGATAGGGAGGAGGCGTCACCCCGGTCACCGAATCCCAACCGCCGCCGGTGGGGAGGGTGCCGTCGTGGCAGTCCATGCACAGCCGTGCCGGATATGTCGTGTACCCCGTGTTTCCCACGCGCGCCCAGAGCCGCTGATCCTGCGCACCATGGGGCACATGGCACTCGGCGCACACCCCGCCGCCAGTGAATCCGTTGTCCACGAAGTCATGGGGACTTCCGACCATGGCGGCGGACGCGGGGGCGACGAGGAAGCCGGTGAGAACGAGGAGGGCCCAAAGCCCCATCCGGAGAGGTCGCGGCTGCCGCTGGCCTGTTCCCATGCTCACCCATCCTCCACCATGCAAGCTGGAGCCATCCCCACCCCCTTTCGGGCGCACCAAAACCCAACCGGGGCGCCGTGAATCCCGCCGCCGTCCGACGCACCTCCCCCACCGTTACAATCGGATGCCGGCCCGTCCCGCCCCCACGTACAGCACCGAATTCCGCCCCCCGAAGCCGTCGGGGATGATACCGGGCGCATTGGGATCGGGCAACCACCTGGTCCCGTCCACCACGAACGAGTACTGGTAGCGACCAGGCTCCAGCCGCAGCCGGAACACCCATCGGTCCCCCTGCCGTACGGCGCTCACCCGCCCGGGGCTCCGACCCCAGTCGTTGAAGTCCCCCACCAGCCGCACCTCCCTCGCGTCGGGGGCGGCGAACTCGATGACCACCACTTCTCCCTGCGCCCCGAGCACGGCGTTGAGGCGGTGGACCTCCCGGGCAAGCAGGCCCACGAAGAACGCCAGCACCAGCGCCGCCATCGTGGCAGCGGGTCGGAACGCCGGAAACCGCGCCCACCACCGCCACCAACGGCCGGGCCGGGGGAGCTCTTGGAGCCTGGCCTTGACCCGGGCGGCCAGATACGGCGGCGGCTCCGGCCGCTCCTCGCCCATGGCCTCCAACGCGTGCTCCAGCCGTTCCAGACCGTCCGCCAGCCGGGCGCACCGGGGGCACGCGGCCCGGTGGGCCTCCGCAGCTTCCCTCTCCGCCGGGCCGGCCGTGCCCTCGAGCACCCGAAGCCACAAGGTCTCGAACCGCTCACACCCCATGTTCTACCCCTTCCTCCGCTTCCCAGTAACTTTGGGCCTTCGGCCCGCTAGGATGCTAGGACGCTGGGAGGCTAGGAGGCTGGAAAACCTCCCTGCTTTCCAAGCGTTCCAAGCATGACCACGCCTCTTTGGCGTCACCTCACGGTATCGAGGGGCATGGGGATCAGGGGGCAGAGGACAGGTGACAGTGGACGGGCCGTGATCCCACGGCGTCGCTTTGGCCACAGTGTCTTTGCCCTTTTTCTGGCTCCTGTCCCCTGAATTCTGGCCCCTGAAACCCACGCCCTGCCGCCGAAACCCCGGGGTTGGGTCGGTGCAAGCTGCCTTTTCGCGAACAGGCCGCCTCACGGCCTAGAGGAGCTTCCACGCGCTTTCCCGCTCGAAGGAAATGCGTAGACTCTACCGGAGCGGCGGCAGGCGGTTACGCATCCCCTCAGCGGGGGCGCTTCGAGCGGCGGAAGGCGACCCGCACGTCGGGCAGCCCCCCCTCGAGGGGCCGGTCCTCCCTGACGGACCGGAGGATGCGGGAGCTCTCCACCCCCGCCCACAGGGCGTCGGCCACCATCTCCACCGCGGTGAACCGGTCGGCAGGGGGAAACCCTTCCAAGGTGAGACGGTCCACCACGTCGGCCGCACGTCGCAGGGTCAGGGTGCGGCGCTCCAGGGCCCGGAGGATGGCGTCGGTTCCCGCCCGTTTCGCCACCCCTTCCCGAAGCTTGGACAACAGGTCTCGGTCGGGGAGCCCGGCCACCCGGGCCCGGGCCAACAGCAGCAGAACCCTTGCCGTCTCGGCCGACGAGAACCCGGCCTCCTCACACGCCTCCTCCGCCTCCCGGACCCGGTCCTGCGACAGTCCCGCGGCCCGGGCTTGGAGACGCACCTCCTCCAACGTGCCGGCGAGGCTCCCCGGTCCCAGCCGCCCCACGGCCAACCACCGTTTCATGGTCCCTCCCCATCGAGCAGACCCAGCCGCTTCAGGATCATCTTCTTCGCCCGAAAGATCCGGATCTTCACGTTGTTGAGAGAAATCCCCACGATGTCGGCGATCTCCTGATAAGGCAGCCCCTCCAGGTAACACAGTACCAGAGGGGTCTTGTATTTCTCAGGCAGATCCCGAAGGGTCCTCATCAGCCGGCTCCAGTCCTCCCGCCGAAGCAGATGGTCCAAGGGGTCGGCCTGGGGCCGGCTCGCGAGCAGGGCCAGGGGGCTCACGCTGTCGCTGTCCACCTCGTCCCTTCGTACCTTGTCCCGGTGCCGATCGATACACTGATTTCGTGCGATGGTGAACAGCCAGGTGGCGAACCGCCGGGACGGATCGTACGTGTGGAGGAACCGGTAGGCCCGGAGGAACGTGTCCTGGGTCACGTCTTCGGCCCGGGAGGGATCCTGGAAGAAGTGCAGGGCGAACCGGTAGATCGGTCCCTGATACTTCTCGATCAGGGAGGCGAAGGCGTCCCGGTCCCCGTTCAGGGCCCGGACCGCCAGCTCCGAATCCGTGTCGAAATATCCGTGCGAGTCCATGGACCTCGTGTGCGTCGAAACACCCTCGTCAGCGTGAAACCGCGCAGTCGGGTACCGAAGAGGGCCGTTCATTCCAGAATCCTCCCCCCTGGGGAGACGCTGCAGCAACCCGCGTGCCGTCTCGGGGGTAAAGCCCCGAACCACACCGGCCGATCAAGGGGACAGCCGCTCAAAGTCCGCCCATTTGACTTTGGTTTCCCGCTTGGCCAAGCTAAGCCGACCCCCGCGGCACGATGCTTGCTGGCGGGGGTGGAGTTTCGGTCGGCCCCTTCACCCGGGTGGCGAGGGGCGCAACCCTTTCCTTCCACGGAGGAGCACATTGCGGTTTCTCTGCACGATCCTCGTCGCGCTGCTCTGTTTGGCCCAACCCGCCCTGGCCCTGTTCGGTGCGGGCAAGAAACCCCAGCCGGGCTCGGACGCGCCCACGTTCAACGCACCCCTTCTGGCGGGCGGAGACTTCGACCTCGGCCCCTATATCGGCACCAACGCGATCCTTCTCGACTTCTGGTCCATCTACTGCGTCTCGTGCATCCAGGAGATGCCGAAGCTGGTGGACATCTACAACCGGTACAAGGACCAGGGGCTCGTGGCGGTGGGGGTGGACCTGGACAGCTTCGGCACCCGACGGGTCAAGAAGTTCGTGAAGGGCCTGGACTTCAAGGTGACCTATCCGATCGTGATCGACAAACGCCGGCAGGTCGCGGCCAAGTACGGCGTGAGCGTGCTGCCCACCACCGTGGTGATCGACAAGGACGGCAAGGTGATCTTCTACCACGTGGGGTACTCGCCCGGCGACGAGGAAGAGATCGAACAAAAGGTGAAGGAGGCCCTGGGCGCAGGGCAGTGATCCCCCAACCCCCTCGGCAAGGAGTCACGCGCGATGAAGCGTTCCTTGATTTCTCTGGTGATCGCGGCCGTGCTGGCCGCCACGGTCGTCCCCCTGACCCCTGCGGCCGCCGCTGAGGCCACGGCCCTGAAAGGGAAGAGGGTGGACTCCAACGGCCTGCTGGCGGTGGGGTCCGAGGCGTTGCCGTTCACGCTGAAGGATCTGGACGGCAACACGGTGAGCCTGGAGCAGTTCCGGGGCCGGAAGGCGGTGCTTCTCACCTTCTGGTCGTTCTTCTGCGGCCCGTGCCGCGAAGAGATTCCCCTGTTGGACCAGATTTTGAAAAAGTACCAGGACCAGGGGTTCGAGATGTTGGCCATCAACCTCGACGGCCCCAAGCTCGCGAAGGCGGTTCGCCGGTACATGGACTCCAACGGCTTCTCGTTCCGCGTGCTGTGGGAGGAGATCGAGGGGGTGAGCTACAAGACCGCGGACGCCTACGGTGTCGCCGGCACCCCGAGCCTGGTGCTGGTGGACAAGGAGGGCAAGGTGCTGTGGACCCACGTGGGCCGCGAGGAGCCGGAGAAGATCGAGGCCGTCATCCGCAAGGCCCTCGGCAAGGGCTGAGGCCGGCACCCGCTTCCGCCGGAACGGAAAAAGGCGCCGCTCCCGAGGGGCGGCGCCTTTCGTCGTCGTGGAGCGGGCGACGGGATTCGAACCCGCGACTCTCAGCTTGGGAAGCTGATACTCTACCAGCTGAGTTACGCCCGCACCGTTGGGAAGGTTGATGATTATAGGCATCCGCCCCCCCGTGTCAACGCCAAAGTTTCCCCCGAACGGATCGGCGCCGATCCCCGTTCCCTCGATCCGTTGACCGGTACGCCATGACCGACGACTCCTCGTTTCGCCCCGCCGGGACCCTCCCCGGCCGGCTGTACGTACCGGCCGGCGGGGGCGCCAAGAAGCACCCCTGCCCCGAGTGCTACTGCTGCCAGTGGTGCCCCGAGGCCCGGTGCCAGGCCTGCCGCGCCTGCCGGAAGGGGCGCCCCGATCCGAAGGATCAGGCCACGAACAGGTAATCCTGCCCCTCCCGCATGTCGGCCGCCACACACCGTCGCACTCGGTCGCGCACCGGCGCCGACCCGAAACAGAACAGCGCCATCCCCTCCCACCGGACCTCTGCGGTGCCCGGTTTCCACTCGACCCCCCTCACCCCCAGACCGCGGGACCGAAGGGCCCGGGTCCAAGCGGCCAGGGTCTGCCCCCGGCCGAACACGGCGGCGTGCCCGATGCCAAGGGACGCCAGCTCGGCGGCCAGGTGGCGGGCCTTCACGGCCCGGAACGCCCCGGCCCCCATCCGCGCCGACGGCCCGGGTGCTCCCGCCACAGGTACAGGACCCCGGGCACCTTGCCGACCCGGTATCCCAGGCGGTGCCACCGCAGCAAGAGGTCCAGGTCTTCGGGGCCGTCTCCCTCCCACCATCCGCCTGCCGCCGCCAGGGCCTCCGTTCGGACCGCCAGGGTGGCATGGGTCACGGTGCACTCCACGTACCGCTCCCGGGCGATCTGATCGGGAAGGAGCAGGCGGTTCTGCCACCGCAGGTACGAGGCCATACGCTCGGACACCCGGGCCGCCGGGAACAGCCGGACCCGGCTCCCCACCGCCTGCCAGGAGGGGTTCCGCTCCAGGGCCTCCATCAACGCCCCCAGCCGGTCGGGATGGCACAGGTCGTCGGCGTCCATGCGGGCCACCACCGGTGCCGACACCTCCCCCAGCGCCCGGTTCAGGGCGGCCGCGACCCCCCGACCGGCCCCGGAGATCAGGGTCAATCTCCGGTCGCCCCCGGCCGCTCGAACCAAAACCTCGACCGAGGCGTCGCGGCTGTGGTCGTCCACCGCGATCAGGCGCCAGTCGGTGAACCGCTGGCGCCGCAGGCTCTGCCAGGCCTGGGCGATCCACGGCCCCGCGTTCCGAAACGGCATGAGGATGTCCACGGCGGGCACGCTTGCCTTCCCCAGGGGCTGTGGTAGCGTGGGGTCAAGCGTCCGCCCGCGTCCGTGACGCAGGGTCGGGGGCACCGAGACGCGAGGGGGTGTGCCGATGAGCGAGACGATCCTGTACGTGGAGGACGAGCCCGGTCTCATCCGGCTGGCCGAGGCGGTGTTTCGGAAGATCGGTTTCGAGGGGCGCATCGTGCCGGCCGGAAGCCTGTCCGAGGCACGGCTCGCCCTGGCCAGGATCCGGGAGGGGGGGGCCCTCCCCAAACTGGTGGTGACCGACCTCGGCCTCCCGGACGGTTCGGGGCTCGAACTGGTCCGCCAGATCAAGGAAGACCCGAGTTTGCGCGCCGTTCCCGTGGTCGTGCTGTCGGGGGCGGCCAGCCCGGAGACCGTGACCGAGGCGTACGCCCTGGGGGCCAACGCGTTTCTGTCGAAGACGCCCGCCGCCGGGGACCTCCTGGCGACCATGGAGGGGCTGGTCCGGTGCTGGATCCGGGAGGTGGAGCTGCCGAGCCCCCGGATCGGCGACCGGATCCAGTGCGACCTGGCCCGGGCCGTGGGCTACGAGACCCGGGTGGCCCAGATCTACCTGGAGATGGCCCGGCGGCTCCGGGTGGACCCCGAGGCCCTTCGGTTCTGGCTCGACCTGGCCCTGGCCGAGGGAAACCACGCCAACCTCCTTCGGTTCTTCGAGTCCCTGGTGGAAGCCTCCGATGCGCCCACGTCCGTGCTCGACCGGCTCGAAGGCCAGCTCGTCCAGGTGGAGACCTGTGTGGCCGGCATCGAGATGAGCCTCGGGGCCCGGCCCGACTTGGACCGGGAAGGGGCGCTGGAGATCACCCTGCGCATCGAGGAGAGCCCCAGCGAGGAACTGATCCTGGCCGGGCTCGGGATCCTCCTCCCCTCGGCGCCGGGGGCGGTGGCCACCCTGGCCGAGAGCTTGGCCGAGCATGCGGCCCACATCGCGGACGGGGTCCAGCGGCTGACCCAGAGGCGGGACCTGTGGGTGCGGGCGCAGGCCTTCCTCA
>JAADGT010000295.1 GCA_013152215.1 Deltaproteobacteria bacterium | reverse complement strand
TCCTCCTTACGGGCAGGGGACGGGCGTCTGACGGGGGTCCGCCTCCAGGTGGGGCACCTCGGCCACCGGCGAGAGCTCCAGGACCGGGTTCCCCCGCACGTCCAGATCCTGCAGGGACGGGAGCTGTGCCAGGGGGGTGAGGTCGGTCACCGCGTTGTCGGACAGGTCGAGCAGCTCCAGCCCTGCCAGGTTCGCCAAGGGGGTCACGTCGCGGACGGCGTTCCCCCCCAGCCGGAGCACGCTCAGGTTCGTCATGGCGGCCAGGGGGGAGACGTCCCGCACGCCGTTGGCCTGCAGGTCCAGCCACAAGAGGCCCGTGAGCCCGGCCAGGGGGGAGAGGTCCTGGACGGCGTTGCCCGACAGGAAGAGCTGCGAGAGCCCCGTGAGGGCGTCGATCCCCCGGAGGCTCCAGATCCCGCGGTCGCGGCAGATCAGGAGCTGCACGTCCGCGAGATCGTCCGGGTCCAAGGAGCCGGCCTGGTCCCTGACGCACGCCGCGAGGTTGGGGTCGGAAAAGCCTCCGGGCGCGGCATCCGGCGTGAACGGGTCCTGCTCTCCGACGCCAACGACCTCGGCCACCCCAGCCACGGCTGAAAAGTCCACCACCGCGTTCCCCGAGACGTCGAGCCACGCCAGCCCGGTCAGCCCGGCGAGCGGGGCCAGGCTGGTGACGGCGTTGTCCGAGAGGTCCAGCTCCTCGAGCTGATCGAGACCCTCCAGCGGCGAGAGGTCGGAGATCCCGTTCCCGCCCAGATACAGCCACCTCAGCCCGCCGAGCCCGGCCAGCCCGTCCAGGTCGTGGACCGCGTTGTCCGAGAGGTCCAGGTACAACAGGCTGCCCAAAGCGGCGAGCGGGGAGAGGTCGGCCACCGCGTTTCCCTGGGCGTGGAGGTACGACAGGCCGGTGAGGGGCGCCAAGGGGGAGAGATCCGTCACGGCGTTGCGGGAGACGTCCAGAACGAAGAGCCGATCCAGGCCCGACAGGGCCGTGAGGTCCGCCACCGCGTTGTCCCGGACATACAGATTGGCAAGGTTTTCCAGCCCGGCCAGGGACGACAGGTCCTGGATCGCGTTTCGGGAGAGGTCCAGCCAGGCCAGCGAGGAGAGCGCGGCCAGAGGCGCGAGGTCGGTGACGAGGTTTCCGGATACGTCCAGGCTCGTCAGGGCCGTAAGGGCTTCGATCCCCTCCAGGCTTCGGATGCCGCGGTTTTGGCAGACCAAGGTCTCCAGGGTCCCGAGCGACAGGGTCGAGAGATCCGGCAGGTGCTCCCGGACGCAGTCCTCCAGGGCGGCGTCTTCGAACACCGTGCCGCCGCAGCCGACCTGCGATTCCTCCGGCTGGGAGGAGGGGCTCGAGGGTACGGGTGCAGCGCCCAGGTCATCCTGGGGCGCCGGCGCGTCCGGATCCTCCGAGGAGTCGCCGGACGGGTTCATAGCCTCTTCCCCCGAAGCCGCCACCCCCTCCTCGGCCGCCGGGGTTCCCTGGGCTCCCCTTCCCGACCCGCCTCCTCCTCCACAGGCCCCCAGCGCGAGAACCAGGCATCCTGTCAGGATCCATGTTTTTTTCACCCGTGTCCCTCCGGGTTCCAACAATGGGCAATCCGGTGCCCCCCATCCCACATGCGAAAGGGATCGCAGCGGTCGAAGAGGGTTATGCCAGTTTCGTGCCAGCCGACATGGTTTTGGGGGACGAGGAACCTACCGTGGGGGGCGGAGCCGGGCGTTGAGATCCGCCGGGGTCAAGCCCCGGACCTTCGTCGGGGGGCAGCAGGCAAAGGCTCCACGGCCGCACGTGGCACCAGACCTGCCGGCCCGGCTCCATGGGGTACTCCCGGGCCGCCCGGATGTTGAGCCAGGCGTCCAGCGTGAGCCCCTCGACCCGCAGCCGCAGGAGGCGGGAGTGGCCGAGGTCGGCCCACTCCAGGATCTCGGCCCGGAGCAGGTTCTTCTGCCGGTCCGGCTCGGGGGGACGGTCGGGCCGCACCAGGATCACCTCCTCGGGACGGATGCCCACCACCACAGAGGCCCCGAGGGGAAACCGGGGGTCCGGCGTGGCCAGGAGCTCCCGGGCCAGCCCGTGGATGCGGAGCCTCTGGTACCCGTCTTCCCCCACCGGGCCGGCAGTGGCAGGGAACAGGTTCTGGAGCATGAGGAACCGGGCCACCCGAAGGTTCGCCGGCCGGTTGTAAAGCTCGGCCGGCCGGCCGGTCTGCTCGATGCGGCCGGCCATCAGGATCGCCATCCGGTCGGCCATGAGAAACGCCTCTTCCGGGTCGTGAGTCACCTGGACCACGGTCACCCCCAGCCGGCGCTGGAGGTCCCGGAACTCCACCTGCAGCCGCCGGCGCAGGGCCGCGTCCAGGGCCGAGAACGGCTCGTCCAGGAAGATGACCCGGGGCTCGGCGACCAGGGCCCGGGCCAGGGCCACCCTTTGGCGCTCCCCGCCCGAGAGGGTTCGCACCTCCTTGCGCTCGATCACCCGGCCCAGGTCCAGCAGCTCGACCCAGTGCCGCAGCCGCTCCTCCGCTCCGGAGACCCGCAGGCCCCGGGCGCGGAGGCCGAACAGGATGTTCTCGCGGACCGAGAGGTGGGGGAACAGGGCGAGATCCTGCGGCACGTAGGCCACGTTCCGGGCCTCGGGAGGCAGGTCGGTGGCGTCCCGGCCGTCCAGGAGCACCCGGCCGGCCTCGGGCCTGCGGATCCCCAGCAGGGCCTCCAGCAGGAGGGTCTTCCCGGCCCCGGAGGGCCCGAGGACGAAGAAGCTCTCCCCCGGGGCCACGGCCAGGTCGATGCTCCGAAGCGCGAACCCCCCGAACCGGACGGTGAGCCCCTCGGCCCGGATCACCTCCATCCTCCCAGGGCGCGCAGCCCCACCAGCACGCCCAGGCTCAGGATCGACAGGAGCAGGATCAGGCCCACGGCGCCGGTGATGTCGGCCTCGGCCAGCCGCAGGTAGATGGCCACGGGCACGGTCTCGGTCTTCCCGGGCACGGCGCCGGCCAGCGTCACGGTGGCTCCGAACTCCCCGATCGACCGGGCCCAGGCCAGGATGAAGGCCGCAAGCACCCCCTTCCGGGCCAAAGGCAGGGTCACCCGCCGAAACGCCCCCCAGGCCGTGCACCCCAGGAACCGGGCCACGTGCTCGTAGCGCTCGTCCACCGCCTGGAAGGCGGCCTTGAGCACCCGCACCGCCAGGGCCGTGGCCACGGTGGTCTGAGCCAGCACGATCCCGGGCACCTCGAACACGAACCGGACGAGGTGGGTCTCGACCCACTGGCCCAGGGCGCCCCGGAAGAACAGCAGGAGGGAGACGCCCAGGGCTACGGGCGACAGGACCACGGGCAGGTCCAGCAGCAGATCGAGCGCGGCCGAGCCGGGAAACGGCCGCCGGGCCAGGAGGTAGGCGGTAGGGAGGGCCACGGCCAGGGCGATGAGGGCCGAGACGGTGGCCGTGCCGAGGCTCAGGATCACGGCCTGCCGGATTCCAGGCCGACCGAGGGCGGCCAGGGTGGCCCCGAGCCCTGCGTAGCCGGCCTGGGCCCAGAGGATGGCGGCCACGGCCCCCGTGGCCAGGGCCAGGGCGGCCCCGGCCACGGCCCAGAAGACCCTGTCGGTCACCCTCATCTCCACCGGGCGGGCAGGGGGAACTCCCCTCCCACCGGGGTGTCGGGCCGGGCGAACCGCCGGGCCTCGTCCAGGGAGGTCAGGTAGCCGTGGCGCCGGAAGATCTCCCGGCCCTCGGGCCCGGTGAGGAACCCGAGGAACGCCAGGGCCGCGTCCCGGTTCCGGGTGAACACGGAGATCGCGGCAGGGATGTAGCCGATGCGGGGAACCTCGTCGGGCGGGTACAGGATCGTCTCGATCCGCTCGGGGTTCCAGTCGTCGAACACGTCCCAGCCGAGCACCGCATCCACGAGCCCCAGGGCGAGCATCTGGGCCGTCTTGGTGCAGGACTCCGCGTAGTTGACGATGCGGGGCCGGATCCGGTCCGCCAGCCCCTGCCGCTCCATGACCTCCACGGCGTACAGCCCCACGCACACCGCGTCGGGCCGGGCGATGCCCACCCGGATGCCGGGCCGGGCCAGGTCCGCGAGCGATCGGATGCCCTTGGGGTTGCCCCGGGCCACGTTGATGGCGGGCAGCAGGTACACCACCCGCACCTCGGTGGTCGGGTCCACCAGGCCCTTGCGTTTGGCCTTCTCCATGAAGTCCGACGACCCGGGGAAGTACACGTCGCCCCGCCGGGCCAGCTCCATCTGGGTGAGCACCGTGCCCGAGCCCCCGAAGTGGATCCGTACCGCGGTGCCGGTACGCTGCTCGAACCGTCGGGCCGCCTCTTCGGCGGCCGGTTTCGAGGCCGAGCCGGCGAACACCTCGATCTCCGAGGCGCCCGCAGGGACGACCAGGGTGAGGACCCAGAGCAGGAGCAGGACGCTACTTCGCACCATGTCGGTACCGGAGCACCCTCGCCTTCTCTAAAGTGACCATGCCCTCCTCCACCACCTCGTCGAGCCAGGGCAGGAACCGTCGAAGGTTCTCCTCGGTGTCCACCAGCTCCACCACGATGGGCAGGTCCTCGCTCAGGCGCAGGACCTTGGTCGTATGGAGCCGGCTGTGGGCCCCGAACCCCATGACGCCCCGAAGGACCGTGGCGCCCGCCAGGCCCAGCTCCCGGGCCTTCAGCACGATGGCCTCGTACAGGGGGCGGCCGTGGTGCTTGTCGGCCTCGCCGATGAAGATGCGCAGCAGCATGCCGTCTTCGGGAAGGGTCATGCGGTGTCCTCCCGTCATGTCAAGGAAAGGCCGAGCCACACCAGGAGGAACCCCAGCAGGTTCGATCCCAGCACGTATCCTGCGGCCAGGCCGAGCTCCCCGTCCCGCAGCAGGTGTAGGGTCTCCAGCCCGAACGAGCTGAAGGTGGTGAACGAGCCCAGGAGCCCCACGAAGAAGAAGGTCCGGAACGCCGGCGGCCACAGCGACCGCTCGGCGAGCCCCCACGCGGCCCCGATCACGAAGCACCCGATCAGGTTCACGCACAGGGTACCCCAGGGGAACACGCCCGCGGCGGCGCGGGACACCCAGCCGGCCACCAGGTATCGACCCGAAGCGCCGAACACGGCCCCCAGGGCCACATAGACGAGATTGGGCATGGGAACCTCCTCAGGAGGGGCCGGAAAAACGTCCGTTGTGATTAACCCGGCGGATAAACAGGAGCTATCGCTCCCTGGTCGGAGGCAGGTCCCTTGCCCCGCCCCCCCGAGGTGCCGCGCCCGGCGCTCCATCAGACCCCCACCCCGTACTCCCCAAGGGGAAGGGGGCACGGGCCTGGCAATACTTCCGTTGGAATCGGTATTGGTTGCCTGGCCGGACCCCGACCGCCTCCGATCCACGGTTTCCCGGCGCATCGGGTCTGCATTCTGCTACAATCCTCCCCCCCGGGAAAACCCTTGCACGGGACCCGGGGGCCACCCCGAGAGAAAAAGGAGGATTCCATGGCCGAGACGTCGCAGGCCCCCCTGTTGCGGTTGGTGCGCATGTACGTGAAGGACCTGTCGTTCGAGAACCCGGGGGCTCCCCAGGTGTTCCGGGAGAAGGTCTCGCCCCAGGCGGACCTGAATCTCCAACTGCGGAACCGAAAGATCGATGCGGATCACTGGGAGGTGGCGATCGAGCTCCATGCCACCGTGCGCTCGGGGGACCGGGTGGTGTTCATCGTGGAGGTGGAGCACGCGGGGCTGTTCCAGGTGAAGAACGTGCCCGAGAAGCACATGGGAACCGTGCTGGCCGTGGACTGCCCCACCCAGCTGTTTCCGTTCACGCGCCAGATCGTGAGTCAGGTGGTGGTGGACGGGGGGTTCCCGCCGTTTCTCCTGGACCCGGTGAACTTCCTGGCCCTCTACCGGAGCTCCCAGAAGCCGCAGGAAGAGCCGGAGCACTGACCGGGGCCCCCCTCACAGGCCCTGCAGGGCCCGGCGCCGGGGAAGGGGAACTCTCCCTGGTGCGGGGCGTTGCCGCCAGGGGGCATGGGGCCTGCTTCCGGCCGCGCGCGAGTGCAGCATCTGCTCGCCGCGCCTTCGCATGCCGTTGCCGGAGCAGCTTGTTCGGGCGGCGACAGCGGAGGGCCCTGGAATTCGACAAAGCTACGGATGTTCGGGGGGCGCGGCGAGCTAAGGGGCCGCACGCGGCTCTCCAGCAGACCCCATGCCCCCGAGATTGGGCGGTGGCTCCGGAGCCGCCCAGCGGGCCGAAGGGGGGCAGAGGCTTTGTCACGGCCTGGAGGCCGTTCTCACAAAGGGGGGCAAACAGTGGGAGAGGGTCCCCCGTGGGAGCGACGTCCACGTCGCGATTTGGTCCGAAGGCCCAACAAAAGGCCTTCTAGCATCCTAGCCTTCCAGCTTTCCGGCGGGCCGAAGGCCCAAAAAAAAGAGGGGCCCGAGGGCCCCCGAGGGAGGAGTTGCCATCCGCGCTGTGTTTTCAACAGGTGTTTCTTTTCTATCATGGCCGAGGGGCCGTTGCAACCCCAAAACAATGTTTTTTGCGTCGACCCCCCCAAAATTTTTGGGGGCAGCCGGTTTTTGCAGCGCACGTGGCGCATTTCCGGCGAGGCGGCAAACCTCGTTCGGAAGGCGTGAGCCGGCGTGAGTGTGTCGATCGCATACGGTGTTCGTATCGATGTCTGGGTTGAGGCCCGGACGGCAGGGGGTCAGAGCCCTAGCTTTTCTGAGCACTCCCCGTGGTACCGGTTCAACCAGGCGCGGTGGGAGGGAGGCAGTTCGCGGAGATCGGTGAGGCAGGAGTCGAACGGGATCCAGGTGAGGGGGGAGAAGGCCAGGGCCTTGCGGCCGTCGATGGTCCGATCGGTCTCCACGACGCGGTAGAGGTTCTCGAGCCGCACGCCCCCGAAACCGGGACGGTAGTACCCGGGCTCGATGGAGGTGACCATGCCGGCCCGCAGGGGAACGGCCGAGGCCGGCCGGCGGCTGGCCGGTGCCAGGGCGAAGGGGCCCTCGTGCACCGACAGAAACGCGCCCACACCGTGGCCTGTTCCGTGGCCGTAGTCGAGCCCGGCCTCCCACAGGACGGACCGGCATACCGCGTCGATCGCGGCACCGGGGGTGCCTTCGGGGAACACCAGGCGGGCCGCCGCGATGTGGGCCCGAAGCACCCGGGTGTAGACCCGGCGCTGCTCGGCCGATGGCTCGCCCACGGCCACGGTGCGGGTGGCGTCGGTGGTGCCCCCGTCCAGGTGGATCCCCGAGTCCACCAGGAACAGGTGGCCGGGCCGCAGCGGGGTGTCGTCCGCCCCCGAGTAATGGACGATGGCCCCGTGCTCCCCCGTGGCTGCGATGGTGGGGAACGCGAGCCCCCGGAACCCCGGCAGCTCGGCGTAGAGCGCCTCTAGGCGGCTCCGGAACTCGGCCTCGGTCACGGTGCGACCCGCCTCGATCTCTCCGCGGAGCCACTCCAGGGCCAGGGCCTTGGCCCGGCTGGCCAGCACGCCCGCCCGCTCCATGGCCCGGAGCTCGGCCCGGGTCTTGACCGCTTTGGCCTCGGCCACGGGTGACGGCACTCGGACCGGCTCCACGCCGGCCGCCTCCAGGGTCCGGGTGACCCCCCGCGTGGTGCGGGTGGGATCCACGGCCACCCGGCCGGTGAGGGTTCGAAGGGCCTCCGGAAACGTCTCGTAGGGCCGCGCCCGGAAGCCGCGGACGCGGTCGAGCTCCGGGGGCACGCGGTCCCGGGGGGCCCGGACGAACAGGTCCGCCCCCTCCGGGCCGAGCACCAGAAACGACTCGAACACCGGGGTGTGGGGAACCTCGTCGAAGCACCGGAGCCCCGTGAGCCAGGCCGTCTCGTCCAGGCTCACCGTCACATAGGTCGGGGTCCCTCCCTTCCCCAGGAGCTCCCTCATCCGGGCCAGCCTCCCGGCCAGGTCCTCGCCGCTCCACTCCTCCGGACACGCGAACAGGGGGCCGACGGTCGGCCCCGGCAGGTCGGTCCACACGAGGTCCACCAGGTTCGGCTCGGTCGGGACGGCCTCGCCTCCTCCCA
>JAADGT010000371.1 GCA_013152215.1 Deltaproteobacteria bacterium | reverse complement strand
TCAACCTTTCGAACCGCCCGGTGCGGACCCGCATGCCGGGTGGTGTGGGAGGGGTCGGCGGAGACGATGCTCCGCCGCCCCTATCCCGATTACGCCCAAGCCCTCCCACGTTCACTTCCTGGCACACACCCTGCAAGCCAGCGGGCTCCCTCGGCCCCCGGTGGGGAAAGGGGGTTTTGTGTGCGCATGAAAGACAAATGTGTAGTTTTGGTGTGCAATTTGAGACGTTTTTGTGACTTTCTCCCAGAGGAGGTGCCATGAGACTCGTTATCGCTGTGATCAAGCCGTTCAAGCTGGACGACGTGCGGGAAGCCCTGTCCGACATCGGCGTGAAGGGGCTCACCGTGACCGAGGTCAAAGGGTACGGCCGCCAGAAGGGGCACAAGGAGCACTACCGGGGCGCAGAGTACGTGGTGGACTTCGTGCCCAAGGTCCGGCTGGACATCGCTGTGGACGCCGAGCTCGTGCCCCGGGTCATCGACGCCATCACTCGGGCCGCCCGCACGGGCAAGATCGGCGACGGAAAGATCTTCGTGACCAACCTGGAAGAGGTGGTGCGGATCCGGACCGGCGAGTCCGGCCCCGAGGCCCTGTAATCCAGTCCCCGAGGGAGGAGTGGTTCCCATGGTTTTTCGACGGAACGTCCGCGCGTTGGCTTTGGCCCTGGTCCTCGTCCTCGCCGCCGCCCCGACCTGGGCGGCCCAGGGGACCGATACGGGCGACACGGCCTGGATCCTGGTCTCGACCGCCCTGGTCCTGTTCATGACCCTGCCGGGCCTCGCCCTGTTCTACGGGGGGCTGGTGCGCAGCAAGAACGTCCTGTCCGTGCTCATGCAGTGCTTTGCGATCAGCGGTGTGGTTTCGGTGCTTTGGCTCGTGTACGGCTACAGCCTGGCGTTCGGCCCGGACCTGGGAGGCGTGGTCGGCGGGCTGGGCAAGGCCCTGTTCGCCTCGGTGGGGCTCGAGAGCATGAGCGGGACCATCCCGGAGACCGTGTTCGCGATGTTCCAGCTCACCTTCGCCATCATCACCCCGGGCCTGGTGATCGGGGCGTTCGCCGAGCGCACCAAGTTCTCGGCGGTGCTCTGGTTCACCGTGCTGTGGGTGACCGTGGTGTACGCCCCCATCACCCACTGGGTGTGGGGCGGGGGCTGGCTGGGCCGGATGGGGCTTCTCGACTTTGCGGGGGGCACCGTGGTCCATGTGACCGCCGGGGCGGCCGCTCTGGTCTGCGCCCTGGTGATCGGACGCCGCAAGGGGTTCCCCGACACCCCCATGCCGCCCCACAACATGACCCTGACCGTGGCCGGCGCCGGCATGCTCTGGGTGGGGTGGTACGGGTTCAACGCGGGCAGCGCGTTGGCGGCCAACGCCAACGCCGGCATGGCCCTGGTGGCCACCCACATGTCGGCCTCGGCCGGGGCGCTCACCTGGATGGTGTGCGAGTGGCGCAAGTTCGGAAAGCCCAGCATCCTGGGCGTGGTGACCGGCATGGTTGCGGGGCTGGGCACGATCACCCCCGCCTCGGGGTTCGTGGGGCCGATGGGGGCGCTGGTGATCGGGATCCTGGCGGGATTGATCTGCTTCAACGCCACCATGCTCGTGAAGCAGCGGTTCCAGATCGACGACTCCCTCGACGTGTTCCCGGTGCACGGCGTGGGGGGGATGCTTGGGACCCTGCTGGCCGGGGTGTTCGCCTCCCCCAGCCTGGGGGTGTTCAGCGGCCTCGGGTTCGCCGAAGGCATCGACTCGGTGGGTGGGCAGCTGGGGGTGCAGGCCGTGGGTGTGGTGGCCACGTTCGCGTACACCGCCGTGGCGACCTTCGTGATCCTCAAGGTGATCGACGCCATCTGCGGCCTGCGGGTGGACGAGGAAGCCGAGGTCCAGGGCCTCGACCTCGCCCTGCACGAGGAGCGGGGTTACGACCTGTAATCGCCCACCAGAGGAAAACGACAAGGGGGCCGCCACTTACGGGCGGCCCTTTGTCGTTCCGGGCAGTGCTTACCATTGGTCGAAGCGCCGTGTGCCGAGCGGAGGAGTAGCCCCCGGTTCGCGGCCTACCCGCCAGGGTCGTCGGATTCCTCCTCCTCGTCCCCATAGTACTCGCACAAGGCCAGCAGGGCCCCGTCGTCCAACTTTTCATGGATCTTCCGCGCGAAGTCCAGTTTTTTCACATAGGCCTTCGCCGCCGGGGGCGGTTGTTTCCGTTTGTCCCTTCGTGTCATGGCGTTCCTCGTTCGTCTGCTGCGCTCGTGGGGCGGACCGTTGTGCCCCTGGCACTCTCTTCACCTCTTGGGAGAGACCCTCTTTTGGAACCGAAGGGCATCCTCCCACATGTGGGCGTTGTTGAAAAACACGAAACCTGACCGTCTCCGGCAGATGTCCGCAAGGTGATCCAGTTCCCCGTCCGTGTATTGATGCCGGTAGCCGCCTCGGCCGTGGAGGCGAAAATAGATGGGGGATGGCGTGGTGGGTTGGGTCGTGAGGGGATCCACCGCGTGCAGCAGTCCCAGTTCAGAGCAAAGCTCGGACACGAGTTCACGGGGCCATGCCCCCCGGGGCTCCCACGCCAGACGAAACGGCTGCGGGCCCACTCTACGAAAAAAGCGCCGGAGATTTTCGACGTTCTCGGTGGTGGGCCGGAACGATGCCGGGCATTGGAACAGAACTGCTTGAGCCTCCAGGATGGTCGCCGCCTCCCGGGTCACCTCCCACCCCTCCCACACCTCGTCGGTATGGCGGAACCATCCGTACCGGTCGCGTCGGTCTTCGGGCACGGGCCGATGGACCCTCCGGTACGTGGGGCTGGTGGCCGGATGAGTAACGAGTTGCCACGCCTTCAAAACGAACACAGCGTTTGAGGGTGCCTCGGCCCGCCATCGGCGCAACGTGTCAGGGCGTGGGGGGTGATAGAACGTCTTCTGTATTTCCACGGCCCCCATTTTCTCCCAGTACCGGGCTCGCGCCACTGGAAAACCCGAGCACCCGACGATGATCGGTGTCATATTGCGTGTTCTGCGTGCAGCCGGGACTGCTTGTCGTCAAGTTGGCAGTAAAATTTTGGATGTCGAATTGATAAGAGCTCCTCCAGGTGAAGACGAGACGGTGTTAGCGCTCGAAGGCCATGTAGCCGACTTCTTCTGTGGTATGGTTCGTCTCGTTGTCGTAGGACTTCTCCTCGTCGATCTGCACCTCCACGGAGCTTACGCTGAGGTTCTGGTACCGGACGTTCGCGGTGTCGCCCCCGTCCTCGGTCTGCATGTCGGCCAGGAAGTACGGGGTGGACGAGAAGGAGGACGAGAACGAGATGGCCTTGAAGCTGTGTCTAACCGAGTCTCCCGTGCTTCCCACCTCGTACTGGATGCCCCAGGCCGTCCCGGAGCCGGGTTCCCACGCCACCCAGGCCACGGTCTCGTCGGCATGTGTCTGGGAAACGCCTGAAGGCTTCCAGCTTTTTTCTTCCTCTCGGATCCGGACTTCGAAGTCAGTGGTGGTCACGTTCCGGTTGCGGGTGACCACCGTGTCCGAGTCGTTGTAGCTGATCACCGAGGACACCACCACCGGTTTGCTGGGGAAAGCGGAGTCGAACGACACGGTGACCCTGGATCCGTCTCCTGGTGCCGAGACCGTGCCCGCCTCGATCTCCGTCCCGTCGGGCAGGGTGTGCCGACCCCTTTCCACCACCAGGTAGCTCACGGTCTCGCCGCCGTGGGTTCCGTCCTGGTACACGTACTCCTGCACCCGGATCTCGAAGCCGGTGGAGGTGACGTTTCGGACCCTCACGGTGGCCGGGGCCCCGTCGTTGAGGCTCAGGGGCTTGGCCACCACGACCGGATCGGTGAAGGTTTTGTCGAAGGTCACGGTGGTCCACGAGTCGGTGAGGCCGGTCAGGCGGCCCACCTCGAATATCTGCGGCCCGTTGTCCACCGTGATCTGGATCGAGTCGCTGACCGCGCTCACCCCACAGGGGTGGGTGGGCTCGGTGTAGGCGGTGACCTCGAGGGTGTACGTCCCGTTCGCCCAGGTCCGGACGTCTCCGGAATTACAGGGCCCGTTCCCACCGAACCCGCAATACCAGCTATAGGATTCCGTCTGGGTGTGGATCACCTTGCCGCTCGGATCCTTGATAACGAACTCGAGGTAGTCGATGTTGTCCAAGGGGTCGGCCGAACCGTCGTTGTCGTCGGGGATGGCGCGCCAGGTGAACGTGGGGCCACTGGTCGTGTTCACGCCGTAGCTCGCCCCGTCCGACGGCTCGGTGATCGATACCGTATGGCTCGGGCAGGCCGAGGTGATCTCCACGCTCGCAGTGTCGGTGCACGCAGCGGAGTCCTTCGCCGTGAACGTCACCGTGCCAGCTGCCGCGGCCATAAAGGTCACAGAGTCGCCCGTTGCCGAGCTCGGCGTCACCAGGGTGGGACTGTCCGGAATCCATGTCACCGTGCCGTACCCGCCCGTGGCGGTGAGCACGATGTCGTCGCCTACGTTCACCGACGAGGGCGCGGACGAGATGGCAAGCCCGCAGTTGACGGTGAGAAGTGTCTCGTCGTCCGCGAACCCCCCCACGGCGCCGGTCCAGTCGGTGCAGGTGCCGCTCGCATCCCGCGCCGTGATCACGGTCGTGCCCCCGCCGACCCCGCTCGCCAAGCCCGTAGCAGAATCGATTGTGGCCACGGTGGGATCGCTGGATCCCCACACGATGCTCACCCCGGCCGGCGCATTCACCACGCTGAACGACTGGGTTCCGCCTGTTATGATCGACGGGTTCTGGGGGCTGATCCGCATCAGCGTGCACGGGTCGGTGACCTCCACCGTGGCCCAGGCAAAGCAGTTGTTGGCGTCCACAGCCTTGATGCGGGTCACGCCGATAGCGTTGGCCGTGACAATCCCCGAAGAGTCCACCGAGGCCACGGCGGGATTTTCGCTCACCCATTGCACCGTGCCGGCGGCAGAAACAGCCGCAAGGGTGGTAGCGCCCCCAAGCGGCACCTGGACGACGGACGGTGAGATCTCCAGGGTGCAGCAGGCGATGCACAGCGACTCGTTCTCTCCGCTTTGGTTCAGGGTGTAGTTGTACCAGATCTCGGGCGTGCCGTTGCCCTGGTAGCCCCGCTCGGCCGTGATGGCGCCGAAGACGGACGGGCTTCCGCTGAACAGGGCCTCCCCGTCCAGGTAGATGCCGCCGTTCACGTTGATGGAGGAGAGCGTCACCGTTTGCTGGGGCTGGGCTGGATCGGACCGGATGGGCAGGTCCCCCTCGGTGAACGTAGCGGTCGGATCGTTGTGATCGTATCGGGTATCATATTGTGGAGGGGTTGTCACCGTTAGGTTGGATCCCCCGCCACCCCCTTTGAAGTCCAGGGATCCTGCGATGTAGATGATGCCTTCGGTGTAGATGTTGCCGATCTGGAAACTCGGGAGAGCCCCTGTGGGCGTGCTGTCGATGTCCACCCCCGTGGTGGACGGCGGCGTGGTAGTCGTGCCGAAGGTGTCGATGAAAATGAACTCTCCATCGTGGTACGCGCCCGGGAGCCCCGGACCGGGCATGTCCAGGAGCGAGTCGAGATCGGCCACCACGTCTCCGGTGGCGGGGTTACGCAGTTGCCCCGAGGGGAGCGTGTACCAGTACACCCCACGGTCCTGGGCCAAGGCCTTCATGGTGTCGTAGTCGAGCTCCCGCAGCATCTCGCTGATCTTGGCGTATGAGATATTGCGAAAGTAGTTTCCGTAGTCCGTGCCCAAGTACGCGCCCTCCCCGCCAGCGATGAACGGTCGGTCCAGTTGGTCCGGCATGCTGTTCGGTACGGGCACTCCGCTGTTCTGTAAGTAATTGCCGCCTGATCCGTCGAAGTTCTTTCCGACATACAGGTCGAAGAAGCGATCTTTGTTGCCGGTTCCCGTGTAAGGGCTCCCGTTCAAGGGTGCTGCCGAGTCTTTGAGCAGGAACTTCGGGGTGGGGGCGAGCTTCACGTCACCCCGGACGACCACGTCTCCCCAATGGATCTTGAAGTTGCCGTGCCACACGCCCCCACCGCCCGACGTGACCGCGTTGGGAAAGCAGATCGGTAAGGGAACGGTGAGGGTGAAATACTTTTCGCACTGTCTCAGCGATCCGGCCAGGCCGGCGAGGAACGACGAGGGCACCGGCGCACTGAGGTTCCGCCAGAAGTCGTCGCCCACGGGATCGTTGGGATCCCGGTAGGCCGCCAGGACTTGAACGGTTTTGCCCGACGGATAGGTGAGCACGCCGTCGAGAGCGGTGGGTGTCGAGTTGGCCTGAAGGGGCAGCCCCACCACCGAACGGAAGTAAAGGGGAGGCGTGGCCGTGGCCGGGAAGGGGTCCAGGTCTACCTCCTCCTGGTCCAGGTAATCCGCGTTGCCGTCCCCATCGGTGTCTGCCAGAGCATACACCCGTACGGCCTTGTAAAGCCTGAGGGGCTGCCACTGGCAGTCCTCCACCTCGAAGTACAGGGCGTCGATATTGGAGATGCAGCTCACCTGCCCCGGCAGGTTGCCTACCTCGGTGGTATACGTGTTGTCCGGGAACACCCGCAGATCCACGCACGCGCTCGAGACCGGGATCGTCACCGGGCCGCAGGTGCCGAGCACGTCGCCGGTGGCCGGGTCCAGGTACTCTGCCGTCACCGTGAGGATGTCGCCGTTTTTCGCATCGCCAAGATAGAGGTCTGCCGAGGCCGTGGAAGGGGCGGAGCCCGAAAGGGTCACCGTGGTCTCCGTGACGATCGTCGACGGATCGAACGACGCGTCCCCGCCGGTGCTCGTGACCGTGAGGCGCACGGGCTGGCCGTCCTTGTTGCACCCCGACACCGTGATCGTGGTGGAGCCGGAGCACTGCGTCATGGTGGCGGGGCTCGCCGTGAGCTGGCAGTCCACGCAGGCCTCCAAGGGCAGAGGGGTCGGGCCCAGGGTCGCCCTGGGGGTGCCGTTGTTCTCCAGCGTGAGGGTGAACTGGGGCTGCACCTGTTTTCCAGCCTGGGGGCCCAGGGTGCAGTCCGGAGGCGTGTACGTGACCTCATAGTCGGGTGGGCTCGGGGCCGCGGTGATCGCCGAAGGAGACAGCGTGCCTTGGTCCGAGGGGCCGGAGGGGTCGTTCGTAAGGCTCGGGGTCACCTGGTACCCACCACCCAAAGAGTAGATGGGGTTCTGGTAGCAGTCGTACACCCGGAACGTGTCGGTCACGGCCGGGCTTGGGCAGTCCGTGTGAGTGGTAGCCGCGATGTTGCCGCTGAGGGAGCCCATGCTGGCGGGGGGCCAGGGCCGAAACGTCATACCGAACCGCCACGTTCCCGCCGCGGGGGTGTCGGTGATGTCGTGGTCGTTCTGATCGAGCATCTGGATGCCCCCTGTCAACCAGGCTGGCGACGTCGAGTTCTGCACGAACTGCCGAAAGTACCCGCTGGCATCCGGAGGTGCAGAATACGGTCCCGTTTGCGGGACGGCGGCCGTGAACGTCTGCCCCGTTGCGGTGAACGCCGAGGGCGTTACGTCCCCGAAGCCGGTCCCTGTCCCATCCACGGCCTCGAACGAAAGCCCTGGCTGAGGGTCCACCTCGTTGCTGCAGGCGTCGTAGGCATGGGCCTGGAACGTGAAGGAGCCCGCAGCCGAGCAGGTTTCGTTCGACGTGTCGATCCAGGATCCGCCGTGTGCGGGCCCGTGGGGGATCTCCGTGAGCTCCACCCGCACGGCATCCCCGGGTTCGAACGCGATAGGGATCGAGTTGATCAAAGTGAACTGGGCCGGCCCGCTGGGGCGGCAGTCCACCACGGCCTGGGCGGACACCCGCACGGTTTTGGCCGTGCCCGAGTAATAAACAGTGACAGAAACGTCGCCGTTGGAGTCGGTGGTCGCAGTGGTGGACACGGAAGAACCCCCGCTCGCGAACGACGCCCCAGATCCCGCCGGCAATGAGAAACTGACGGTTGCCCCGGCCACCGGATCGCCGTACTGATCGGCCAGATTCACCTTCACCACGGACGAAGCCGGACATTTCGGGTTGGCTGGTGCGGCGTTAATGGTCAAACGGCCGCAGGTGTTGGCCGAGAGGTTGCGGGGGGAGACCCGGGTGGTGAAGGTGCGGCGGCGGTACCCGTCGGTGACCGTGACATCGGTGG
>JAADGT010000021.1 GCA_013152215.1 Deltaproteobacteria bacterium | reverse complement strand
TGCCGGGGCTTCCGGGGGTGTTCGGGGCCGGCGACGGCGCGACCGGGCCGGGGTACCTCACCGAGGCCCTGGCCTCGGGCCGACGGGCGGCCCGGGCCGTGGCGAGGTCCTTGGGGCTGGAGCCCTGGGACCCGGCCCGGGTGTCGGGGACATCCGGGGGGGACGTCCCTCCGGATCTGCGGAAGGAGGCCCGGGCGTGCCTGCGAACCGCTGGGTGCACCGAGTGCTCGGTGTGCCGGTACCTCTGCCCGGACCTCGCCGTCACCCGGGACGGCCAGGGCCGCGTCTCGATCGACCTCGACTGGTGCAAGGGCTGCGGCATCTGCGCCGCCTTCTGCCCCCGCGGCGCCGTCCGGATGGTGGCCGAAGGATGAGGAGGGGAGGACCGGAGCCGCCGCCCGGCCTGGTCTCCCGTTTGCGCGGGGTCGCCCGGGGGGACCAGGCCGAGAAGGTGATTGCCCGGTGCGGAGGGTGCCGGCGGCCGTGCTGTCGGCTGGAGAGCCTGGTGATCGAGCTCGACTGGCCCCGGCTCCGGGCCCTGTGGGGGATCGAGGAGGCCCGGGAGGCGTTCGACCGGCGCCTGGCCCGGGGGGAGGGCCCGCCGGAGATCCGGGCCGAGGGGGACATGTACTACGCCCACGGAAGCGTCTGTCCGGCGTTCCGGGACGGCCGGTGTGCGGTGTACGACACCCCGACCAAGCCCCCGGGGTGCACGGACTTCCCGGTGTACGAGGACGAGGGCCGCCTCGTGGCCGACCTGCGGTGCGAGGCCGTGGACCCGGACGAGGTGGAGGCCCGGCTCCTGTCCGCGTTTCCGCCCCCGGCCCGCCTGCGCCGCCGGCCGGACCGGCGGTTTCCGTTCCTGGTGAGGTGGACGGTGTGGGGAGAATGAGCGGCCGCCCCTGAGCCCGGATCGTGCGGGCCCCATGCCCCCGGGGCTTCGGCAACGGCTCCGGAGCCGCCTGGCCGCCTAGCTGCCTAGCGGGCCGAAGGCCCAAAAAGGTTCTCGAGCCTCCCCGCTTCCTGGGAGCCCCGCGTTTGCTTTCCCCGCCGGTTCCCTGTAAGGTGACGCGACCTCGCTTCTGAGCCCCCGCCTGAAGCTTCTCCGAAAGAACTCCGGTTTCCCCCAAAGAAAAGGACAGTTGCTTGAGCTTCGCATCGTTTGGCCTCCATCCGCGCATCGCGGACGGAGTGGCTGCCTGTGGCTTCGTTTCCCCCACCCCTATCCAGGCGGCCTCGATCCCGCCAGCCCTCGAGGGCCGCGACGTGCTGGGCCTCGCCCAGACCGGCACCGGTAAGACCGCGGCGTTCGCCCTGCCCATCCTCCATCGCCTCAGCCGCGGCCCCCGAGGCCGGGTGCGGGCCCTGGTGGTCGCACCCACCCGGGAGCTCACCGAGCAGATCCACGAGTCGTTCCAGGCGCTCGGCCGGCCCACCGGGCTTCGCTCGCTCACGGTGTACGGGGGGGTGGGCATGAGCCCCCAGATCCGAAGGCTCCGGGCCGGGATCGAGATCGTGGTGGCCTGCCCGGGCCGCCTCCTGGACCACCTGGGCCGGGGAACCTGCGATCTCTCGGCCGTGGAGGTGGTGGTCCTGGACGAGGCCGACCGCATGTTCGACATGGGTTTCCTGCCCGACGTGCGCCGCATTTTAAGCCGGCTGCCCCGGGAGCGGCAGACCCTTCTGTTTTCGGCCACCATGCCCCGGGAGCTCGGACACCTGGCTCGGGAGATGCTCCGCGATCCGGTGACCGTGCAGGTGGATCCCACGGCCCCCGCGGCCACGGTGGCCCACGCCCTGTACCCGGTGCCCCCCCATCGGAAGACACCGCTCCTGCAGGAGCTGCTGCGCCGCACCGAGGCGGGGTCGGTCCTGGTGTTCACCCGGACCAAGCACCGGGCGAAGCGGCTCGCCGAACAGCTCGCCCGGGCCGGCCACCGAGCCGCCTCGCTCCAGGGGAACCTGTCCCAGAGCCGGCGACAGGCCGCCCTCAAGGGGTTCCGGGACGGGAGGTTCCGGATCCTCGTGGCCACCGACATCGCGGCTCGGGGGATCGACGTGGCGGGCGTGTCCCACGTGATCAACTACGACATGCCCGACACGGTGGACGCCTACACCCACCGGATCGGGCGCACGGGACGGGCCCGCCGGTCCGGGGACGCCTTCACCCTGGCGACCCCGGAGGACGCCGGCATGGTTCGGGCCATCGAACGCGCCCTGGGCGCCCCCCTGGAGCGACGCAGAGTGCCCGGGTTCGACTACGCGGCCGGGGCTCCTGGGGCCGACGGGGCCCGCTCCCGGCCGAAGACCCGGCCCCCCCGGGCTCGCCCCGGGCCGCGGGCGGTGGGGTCCAGGGGACGGTAGACCGATGGCGCTGCCCTGGAAGACCCTGGATTCGGTGAGCACCGGCGAAGGCCCCCTGGAGCTCCGGTGCCGGGGGGGGCGGGACTACCTGATCACCGTGGCCGGCCGGGTGCTCATGTCGAGCGCCGCCCACCGATCCGAGGAGGCCCTGGGAGAGCTGGCCTGCGCCGGCCTGGTCGGCCGCCGGAATCCCGAGGTGCTGGTGGGGGGCCTGGGCATGGGGTACACGCTCCGTACCATCCTGAACCTCCTGCCCCCGGGGGGACGAGTTCGGGTGGCCGAGATCAACCCGACCGTGGTCGGGTGGTGCCGGGGCCCGCTGGCCGGGCTCACGGAGCGGGCCGTGGACGACCCGCGGGTGACCGTGGAGGTGGCCGACGTGGCCGCCGTGATCCGGCGTTTTGCAAAGGCCGGCGAGGTGTGGGACGCCGTGGTGCTCGACCTGTACCAGGGGCCCCACCTGAGCTCCCGCCGGCGGGACCACCCCTTGTACGGCACGGCCGCGGTGGAGGCGACCCGGCGGGCGCTCCGGCGGGGCGGGGTGTTCGCGGTATGGGGCGAGGACCACGACCCCGGGTTCGAGAAGACCCTCCGGCACGCCGGGTTCTCCGTGCGGGTCCACCGGCCGGTCACCGGAGCCCGTCGCCACGTGGTGTACCTGGGCCGGGCCCCTGCGGCCCGTCGGCCCCGGCGTGGGCTCCGCAGGGGATGACGCCCGGGTTGCGTTCCGGTGGAAGAGTGGGATACTAGGGCGTTTCAGGGACCCGCTTTTGCAGGGAGGTGTCGTGTGCGAAAGCTCGAAGGGATTCTTCCCCCGGTGGTGACCCCATTCCGGGGCGACGAGGTGGACCTGGACGCGTTCCGGACGAACCTCGACCTATGGAATCGGACCGGGCTCGCCGGATATCTGGTTCTCGGGTCCAACGGCGAGGCCGTGTACTTGGACGACCGGGAACGGGACCAGGTGCTGGCCACCGCCCGGGAAGCGATCCCGGCCGACCGGATCCTGATGGCCGGCACGGGCCGCGAATCCACCCGGGACACGATTCGGGCCACCCGCCGGGCCGCCGAGCTGGGGGCCGACTGCGCCCTGGTGATCACGCCCCACTACTTCAAGGGCCAGATGACCGCCGATCGTCTGGAGGCCCATTTCCGGGGGGTGGCGGACGACTCGCCGATCCCGGTGCTCCTCTACAGTGTGCCCCAGTTCACCGGGGTGGCCCTGTCGCCCGAGACCGTGGCCCGGCTGGCCGAGCATCCAAACATCGTGGGCCTGAAGGACAGCTCGGGCAACGTGGGGCTGTTGGCCGAGACCTGCCGGGTGGTCCCCGAGGGGTTCGCCGTGTTCGTGGGCAATGCGAGCGTGGTGTACCCGGCCCTGTGCGTGGGGGCCGTGGGCGCCATCCTGGCCGTGGCCAACTGCGTCCCCGAGGCGTGCGTGGCCCTGTACGAGGCGTTCCGGCGGGGGGCTCACCAGGAGGCGCTCGCCCTCCAGCGCCGGATCGCCCGGCTGGCACGATTGGTCACCCTCGCCCACGGCATCGGTGGGCTCAAGCTCGCCCTTTCCATGCGGGGGTACAAGGGCGGGGGGGTCCGCCCGCCCCTCACCATGCCCACGGTCGAGGCCGCCCACGAGATCGCCAAGGAGCTGGAAGCGGTGCTGGAGGGGGTGGGGGGATGAGTGTGGCGGGGGCCATGGCTTGTCCTCGGCGGGTAGAAGGCTCTGGTGTGGGGTGTGAGGTGGTATGATATGATGAGTTGTGTCCGAGGGAGCGGATACGGAATCTCTGAACGAAACAAGGATAAACCGATGGCGACTACCCAAGTGAAACGGGAGAACCTGGTCGAGACGGTTTTCGAGACCCTG
Source organism: Deltaproteobacteria bacterium (assembly GCA_013152215.1). Lineage (GTDB taxonomy): Bacteria > Desulfobacterota > Deferrisomatia > Deferrisomatales > Deferrisomataceae > Deferrisoma. The sequence continues at coordinate 27,451 of JAADGT010000021.1, read as the reverse complement.
CGGAAGGACATCCTCTCCGGGGCGTTGGAAGACGGGGAGAGGCTTCCGCCTCAGGAGGTCCTGGCGGAACAGATGGGAGTGTCTCGGACCGTGATCCGGGAGGCCTTGAACCGTCTTTCTTCCCTGGGGTTAGTGGAGGCTCAGCAGGGAAGAGGTACCTTTGTGAGAACGGCTCGGCCGGTGGAAACCATGCGGCCCCTCCTCGACGCGTTTTTGCAGGACGAAACGACCACCCGCGAGTTGCTGGAAGCGCGGCTCCTCGTGGAGAAACTGGTTACCCGTTTGGCTGCTCGGCGGGCCACGCCTTCCCAGGTGGCGCGGCTGAGGGACATTCTCGGAACGATGAGGGAGAAGGTCGCGGCCGGGGATGCCAAAGGGTTCGCCGAGGGGGACTTGGCGTTTCACATGGGGCTTGGCGAGGCATCAGGAAATCGGGTGCTGCAAAGGGTGCTGGGCGCGATTCGGGAGATGTTGTACCGGTTTTTGGACGAGTTCAACCGGATTCCCGGCGCTCCCGATCGGGCAGTGGAATACCACTCGCGGATTCTTGCTGCCGTCGAGCGCGGGGACGCCGACGAGGCGGAACGGCAGATGCTGGAGCATCTGGAGGATGTTTGCCGCGTGGTGCGCGAGCAGTTCCGGTACGACGTATCCGTGTAACCGACATGGATGCCCCCCCGCCTTTGCCGAGAGCTCCAGGCTCCAACTAGCCAGCCTCATGAAGCCTCCTGCTGCAACCGCCGATTGAACGCCATCTCGGGGCGTGCTCGCGCCTCGGGGCTCGATGTGCCGTCCGGTACGCCTGCGCCCCTCGTTGCTGCACTTGCCCCGAACTGACGCACGCTCAGCGGTTTCCCGACGAACGCTCATGGGATGATGCGGGCTAGCAAACCAAGCTGTTGTTCCGGCGACAAAATAGGCGCGCTCCCTCCCCATCTTCTTTCACCTTGCAGGTTCCCCGGCCCCCCGACGTCCCTTGGTGGTTTTGGGGTTGACGGTGGGGGATGTGGGTGGTAATAAGTGCGATCATATGATGAATACCTCGACGCTGGGAGGGAGCATCATGTCTGACCTGAAGGGACGAGCGCGGGAGCTCCTGCGGCGGTTCAAAGGAGATCAGTACGCCTTTGGGGAGGGCGTGCTTCCCGAAGTGGGCCCCATGACCGCCCAAGTGGGGCGAAGGGCCCTGCTGGTGGGCAGAATCCGCTCAGAATGGTTTCGTCCTCACCTTGACGTGGTAAGACGCTCGCTTTGGGATGCGGGGGTGGAAATCGTCCGCGAAGTCGAAGGGGCCAAGCCCAATGCTCCTCGGGAAGACGTATACCGGCTCGAAGGTCATATCCTTCATACTCGAGCCGAGGTTGTGGTGTCTGTGGAATCGGGCTCCGGCATCGATGCGTGCAAGGCAGCATCGGTGCTCGCCACGTTTGGAGACCTGGATGCGGAGATCGATTCCTATTTCGGCGTGGGGCAGGTTACCCGGATGTGCGAGCAGACGGGGCGCACGGTGTTGCCCGTGGTAGCGGTGATGACGGCCGCGAGCTCTGCTGCTCACCTCACCAAATACTCCAATGTCACGGATCCGGTGTCGGGTCAGAAAAAGCTGATCGTGGACGACGCCATCGTCCCTCCCCGCGCGGTTTTTGACTACGCCCTTACACACACCCAGCCGATCTCCTTGACATTGGACGGTGGGTTGGACGGGGTCAGCCACTGCCTGGAGGTGTATTTGGGCGCCAAGGGGGAGGCCGCTGCCACAGTGGAGCCCATCGCCTTGACCGGCATTGAGTTGATTCTCCAGGGCCTGCCCCGGTTGGCGAAGGAGCTGTCGGACAAAGAGGGCCGGGAGCTCGTCGCTCTGGGAACCGATCTGGGCGGCTACGCGATCATGGTTGGGGGAACCAGCGGCGCTCACCTGAACAGCTTTTCCTTCGTGAAGTACCTGAGCCATGGACGGGCGTGTGCCCTCATGAATCCTTACTACACCGTGTTTTTCAGCCCTGCGGTGGAGGACCGCGTGCGGAAAGTGGGGGAGGTCTACCAGCGCCTTGGGTACGGCCGGGCAGATCTCGGGTCGCTCTCCGGTAAGGACCTAGGGATCGCGGTGGCTGAGGCCATGATCGAGTTTAATCGGCGGATCGGGTTTCCGACCTCCCTCAAAGAGGTGGATGGGCTGGACCGAGAGGCTCTGGAAGCTGCCCTCCGGGCCGCGAAAGATCCGCAGCTGGAGAGCAAGCTCCAAAACATGCCCGTGCCCCTCACAACCGAAGATGTGGATCGGTACATGGGGGCCGTGCTGGAGGCTGCCTGGGAGGGGGATTTGCGACGGATCGTGCTGCGCGAAGGGTGATCCGCCGATGGATGGGTCCCCTGAGCGTACGGTCCAAGGTTTGCGTCTCTGGTACGGAACCCGGGGGCTAGAGGTTCGGTTGCCGGAGAGATGTCGGGTCCACGTGGTGCGCAAGAACGCGACGGAGCCGCTGGACGATCCGGCTGGGGCGGTCCGGAGAGCTTTGGAGAGTCCGATCGGCACGGCCCCCCTCCGGGATTTCGCCAGGGGGGGAGGACGGGCGTGTGTCTTGGTTTGCGATATCACGCGGCCGGTTCCCAATGGGCTTCTCCTGCCAGCGATCCTGAGGGAGCTCGAAGAGGCAGGGGTTCCGGAAGACCGTGTGACGATCCTGATCGCCACGGGACTCCACCGCCCCGCCACGGAGGAGGAGAAGCGGTTCATCGTCGGGGACGAGGCGGTGTACGGTTCCGTTCGGGTGGAGAACCACCATGCGGGGGATCACGATGCCCACGTGTTTCTTGGGGAGACCCGGCGAGGCACGCCCGTCTTGCTCGATCGCCGGTTCGTGGAGGCCGAGGTCCGAATCGTCACGGGACTGATCGAACCCCATTTCATGGCCGGGTACTCAGGGGGACGGAAGGTGGTCACCCCAGGAATCGCGCACCGGGACACGATCCTTGCGATCCACTCCCCGGGATTCATGGAGCATCCGCGAGCCAGCAGCTGCGTCCTGGACGGAAACCCGCTCCACGAAGAGCAGCTCGAAATTCTTCGTATGATCGGACCCATGTTCGCGGTGAATACGGTGGTGGATGAGAATCGTCGTCTCGTGTTCGTCAACGGCGGGGACATCGTGAAGAGTCACCAGGAGGCCGTGGCCCACGCCAAATCTATCTCGGAGGTAATCCTGCCCAGGAAGTTTCATACGGTGTTGACGTCTGCGGGTGGGTTTCCCTTGGACAAAACGTACTACCAGACGGTGAAGGGAATGGTCACCGCCCTGGGTATTCTCGAGCCCGGTGGCAGGATCGTCATCGTCTCCGAGTGTTCCGAGGGGATGGGGTCGGCGTCGTTCTTGGCCGCTCAAAAGGAGCTTCGGAAGCGTGGTCCGCGCGAGTACCTGCGCTGGATCCAGCGACCGGGTGCCCGGACGAGCGTGGACCAATGGCAGACGGAGAAGCTGGCGCAGGCCCTCTCCCATGGCCGCGTTTCCTTGTACGCCCCGGGATTAGGCGCGGGGCAGTGGGAGTACGTTTGTGTTGATCGGTGCACCGATCCAGCGGTGGCCGTTATGGAGAGCGTAGAGGAAAGCGGCGATCCCCACGTGGCGGTGATCCCGGAAGGCCCCTATGTGATACCCCGGACATCCGAATTGTTGGGGGGGTAGTCTCCCGTTCGGAAACACCGAAAAGGAGGAACCGATGGCACGAATGACGGCGATGGACGCAGCGGTGCATATTTTGGTGGACGAAGGCGTGCGGACGATTTTTGGCATCCCGGGTGCAGGAATTCTTCCGTTTTACCAATCGTTGCAGCGCAACGGAAAGATTCGGCATTACGTGACCCGCCACGAAGAAGGTGCGATTTTCGCGGCCGACGGATTGGCACGGGTTACCGGCTCCGTTGGAGTTTGTGCTGCGACCTCTGGTCCGGGGGCCACGAACTTCGTGACCGGATTGTACACGGCGTATACCGATTCCATTCCGGTCATCGCCATCACCGGCCAGAACGTGCGGGCTCAACTTGGGAAAGAAGCGTTCCAGGCCGTCGACATCGCCGAGATCGTAAGACCGATCACAAAAAAGAGCTACTGCGTGAAAGAGCCGGCCCAAGTGCCGTGGGTGTTCCGAGAGGCGTTTCGGATCGCCCGGGAGGGGCGGCCGGGGCCCGTTCTGATCGACCTTCCGCTCGACGTCCAGAAAGGCGAGATCGAATACGATCCGGCGGCGGATACGTCGCTTCCGATCACAAAGACCCCGCCGTCTCCCGGGGCCGTTTCGAAGGCCGTGGACATTCTCTCGTCGGCAGAGAAGCCGGTGATGTTGCTCGGCGGCGGGGTGATCCTGGCCGAGGCCTGGGACGAGTTTCGCGCCCTTGCCGAGCGGCTCCAGGTGCCCGTCGTCACCAGCTACATGGGCAAGGGGGGCTTCCCCATGGACCATCCTCTCTACGCTGGACAGGTGGGAATCCAGTGCAACACTCGATGCGGAAATGCGACCTTCCTGGACTCGGACGTGGTGTTGGCCGTTGGGTGTCGGTTCAATGACCGTCACACCGGGGAGATCGGGGTGTACACGGGGAACCGCAGGTTCATCCAGATCGACGTGGATCCGGGTCAAATGGGGAAGAACCTGATGCCCGAAGTGGGGATTGTGGCCGACGCCAAACTCGCCCTCCAGGCTCTGCTGGATGAAGTGGAGCGCCGAAACGTGGGCCCGCTGCCAGACCCGACCGGGCGCGTCCGCCGTCTCCCTGAGGAAAGGAAACGTTTGGAACGGAAATGGGATTACGACGGCCTTCCGATCAAACCTCAACGGGCACTGAAGGAGGTGAATGAGTTCTTCGGGGATGACGTGATCTACGTGACCTGTATAGGGCTGAACCAAATTTGGGCAGGGCAGTTTTTAAAGGTGTCCAAACCTCGCCACTTCATTGATTGCGGCGGGGCCGGGCCTTTGGGCTGGGACCTTCCCGCAGCGATCGGTGTGAAGGTGGCCTGCCCTGAAAAGCAGGTCGTTCAGATCGTGGGTGACTACGGAATCGAGTTCTGTATGGAGCAGATGGCGGTCGCCTGCCACTACAAGATCCCGTTCGTCGTTGTCATTATCAATAACGGAAATCTGAGCCTGATCCGCCAGGCAGAGAAGTATCAGTACAATATGCGCTACGAGATCGATATCTGGTACGGCGACCAGAAGGTCGATTTCGTGAAACTGGCCGAGGCGTTCGGGGCGTACGGAGAGCGCGTCACCGAGCCTGAGCAGATCAAGCCCGCCCTCCAGAGGGCGGTGGACGCGGGCCGCCTCGCGGTTGTGGACGTGATCGTGGAGAAGGACACGGACTGCTCCATGGGGACCAGCATCGACAGCATCCGGGAGTTCGAGTAGCCCGCAGGCGGGGGGGAAGGAGTCGGAGATGGCTCGAGACGCACTGGTCGCCGAACTCGAGCGGATCGTGGGCCGCGAGAACGTGAGATCGAAACCGGTGGACCTTGCGGTCTACGGGTACGATGCCGGGCTGGCTACCGGCCGACCGCGGGCGGTGGTGTTCGTGCAGACCACGGAGCAGGTCGCGCAGGTGGTGAAGACCCTGTACAAGAAGGGTGTTCCTTACCTCGCCCGGGGCGCGGGCACGAACCTGAGCGGTGGCACCGTGCCGCCCGATGGCGGCGTGGTCATCGAAACGGCCCGGATGAATCGGATCCTCGAGATCGACCTGGAAAACCAACAGGCGTTGGTAGAGCCCGGGGTGTTCAATCTGACCCTTCAGAACGCCCTTGCGCCGCACGGCTACTACTACGCCCCTGACCCGGCGAGCCAAAAGGTCTCGACCATGGGAGGCAACGTGGGGGAGAACTCGGGCGGCCCCCACTGCCTCAAATACGGTGTGACCAGCAACCACGTGTTGGGGTTGGAGGTCGTGCTCCCTTCCGGCGAGGTCGTGTGGTTGGGGGGGCGAGCGCCGGACACACCGGGCCCCGACCTGGTGGGGCTGTTCGTGGGGGCTGAGGGAACGCTCGGCATCGCCACGAAGATCCTCGTCCGAATCATGCGGGCCCCGGAGCGGGTGGTCACCATGTTGGCGATCTTCGAGTCGCTGGAGAGCGCCGGTCAAACGGTGTCGGACATCATCGCTGAAGGGATCATCCCGGCCACCCTCGAGATCATGGACAACTTGGTGATTCGGGCGGTGGAGGAGTCGGTACACGCGGGCTACCCAACGGACGCAGATGCGGTGCTCATCATTGAGCTGGACGGTCTGGCCGACGGAATGGACGAGCAGGCCGACCGGATCATGGAGCTATGTGAGAAGAATGGGGTGGTCTCCGCCCGCAAGGCAAAGGACGCCACGGAGCGGGCGGAGCTGTGGGCGGGGCGCAAAGGAGCCTTCGGCGCGGTGGCGCGCCTGCGCCCCAGCTACCTGGTGTGCGACGGCACTGTGCCTAGGACCCAGTTGCCCGCCGCCCTCGCGGCGGTGAGGGAGGTGGGCCGGAAGTACGATCTCATGATCGGCAACGTGTTCCATGCGGGAGACGGCAACCTGCATCCGCTGATCCTGTTTGACGCCCGCGATCCCGACGAGATGGCCCGTGTCCACAAGGCCGGTTCCGAGATCCTCAAGATCTGCGCGGAACTCGGCGGGACCATCAGCGGAGAGCACGGAATCGGAACGGAGAAACTCAAGGAGATGGCGTTCGTGTTTCGCCGGGCCGACATCGAGTTCATGCGGGCAATCAAGGCCGCCCTCGATCCAAAGAACCTGTGCAACCCCGGAAAGGTCCTCCCGGAGGAACTCGACGCGGCGCTGGCCGCCTAGCCGCAGGGAGACGAACGGTGGTGAACGAGACGAGCGGCAAGAGGGACGAGGTGGGCCCGGCCATCGAAGAGCTCGAGCGGTTGGGTGTGGAGGTCCGGCGGTTCGAGCGGCCTTCCAACGAGAAAGAGGCCCAACGGGTCGTCGAGGCTGCGGCACGGGAAAACTGGACGCTCCTGCCGGTGGGAGGGGCCACCGTGCCGGGGGCATCATTGCCGGCCGAGGTGGACCTGGTGCTGGACACCACCGGGCTCGACAGGATTTTGGCGCTCGACCCCCAGAACCTCACCGTGGCGGTGCTGGGAGGCATGACCATCGACGCGATCAACAACCACTTGGCACGCGAGGGCCGAGGGTTTTTCCTGCCGGCGGATCCCCCTTGCTCCGACCGAGCGACGGTCGGAGGGACGTTCGCAGCGAACGCCAGCGGCCCGCTGCGGCATCTCTATGGGACGCTGCGCGATCTCGTGCTCGGGGTGCGGGGCGTGGATGCCCGGGGCCGAGAGATGGGGTTCGGTGGGAAGACCGTGAAGAACGTCTCGGGGTATGACATCACCAAGTTTCTCCTCGGAAGCGCGGGGAGCTTCGGGGTGATTACGAGCCTCTCTCTGCGGATCTACCCCATCCCCTCAGCCTCCTCGCTGTGCGAGGTCTCGTTCGCGGACGGCGATGGAGGGCTGGGGGCGTTCGTGTCGGATCTGCGCAGCTCGGTGCTCGTGCCGTCCGCCGTGCTCGTCGCTGAGGCTGAGGAGGGGAGAATCCGGTGCCTCGTGGCGTTGGAGGGCCACCCCGGGGCGGTGGAACGTCAGCAGAAAGACTTGCAATCCATGGCCTCGCACCATGGGGGGGCCTTTCGGGTGCAGGAGGGGCGGAGCGCCATGCTGGAGACGCTTCGCACCCCCTTGGATCCCCTTCCGTTGGGAGAGGATCGAATCAGCCTGAAGGTGTGCGTCCCGCCGGCCGCAGGGGTGGCGGTGTTCGAGGCCCTTCGGCGGGTCGTGCCTTCCCCCCGCCGGGTGGCCCTGTTGGCAGGGAACGGAGTGGTCTGGGTCACGATGGGAGAGGAAGGGGGCGTGATGTCGGGGGTGAGGGAACTCGCCGCCCGGCATGAGGGGCACGTGGTGCCGGTACGCGTCCACCGGTCTGTGCTGGAAGCGTGGGAGTCCTGTCACTCTCCGGAGTACCGCCGGTTCGTGCTCGAACCCCTCAAGAAATCCCTGGACCCCGCCCGCCTGTTTCCGGCCGTGGAATGATGCCCGCCGAGGGGAGAAACCATGGGTGAAGATCTCCGGCAGGTCTACGATGAGGTCGCCAAGTGCAACCGTTGTGGGTTCTGCCAGGCCCACTGCCCGATCTTCGACATCACCAAGGACGAACGCAACGTTGCCCGCGGTCACAACGCCCACGTTCGGAGCCTGATCGAGGGCGAGCTCGAGATCAGCGAGGACTTCAAGGATCCCCTGTTCGAGTGCCTGCTGTGCAAGGCGTGTGTGGCGAACTGCTTTCCGGCGGTTCGCACCGAGCGCAACGTCGTCGCTGGCCGGGCGGAGTATGTGCGGCGGGTGGGGCAACCCCGGACCATGCGTTTTCTCTTCCATCGACTCCTGCCAGATCCGGTGAGGATGGGGCGGTTCGTTCGCCTTGCCGCTGTGGGGAAGAACACGGGTATCACCCGGCTAGCCCGGGCGCTAGGAATCTTGAAGTGGTTCGGTAAGGACTTCGATCGGGTCGAAGGGCTGGTCGAAAGGCTCCCCACCCGGTTTTTCCGAGAGAGGGCTCGGACCCTGCGGCTGGACGGAGGCGCCGGGCGCACCGTCGCGTATTTCGTGGGATGCGGATTCAACTTCGTTTTGCCCGACGTGGCCGAGGCCACGGTGGAGGTGCTGGTGAAGGGGGGCGCGCGGGTGCGGGTGGTCGACAACGTTTGCTGCGGGCTCCCCGCCTATGGATACGGCGACCTTGAAGCGGCGAGGGCTCTGGCGCGAAAGAACATGGACGCGTTGGAGCAGGTCGATGCCGAGGTGATCCTGACCGACTGCGGGAGTTGCTCAGCGTTTTTGAAGGAGTATCCGGAGTTGTTTGAGGAGAGCCCCGAGGAGCGGGACCGGGCCTCCCGGCTGGCCTCTCGGGTGAAAGGGTTCAGTGAGTACCTGGCGGAGGACGGTTGTCCATCTCCCCGTGGGCATGGATTCCGGGGAAAGGTTACCTACCACGATCCTTGCCACCTGAGCCGGTACCAAGGGGTGGTGGGGCAACCCCGGCAGGTCCTACGCGGTCTCCCCGGGGTGGAATACGTGGAGATGCCCGAGGCCGACCGATGCTGCGGAGCGGCCGGAAGCTACAACGTATTGCACTACGAACAGTCCATGGTGGTGTTGGACCGGAAGATGGAAAACCTTAGGAAGACGGAAGCCGGTGTCTTGGCCACGGAGTGCCCGGGATGCCTGATCCAGCTTCGGTACGGGGTGAGACGGGCCAGCCTTCCGGTCCGAGTGGCCCACGTGAGCGAGCTCGTTCGGGAGGCCTGTTCCTAGTAGCCGTTTCTGGGAGAGTCCCCATGACCGGAGAGACGCGTATCGGACACGCCCTTGGGGTGCTCGACCTCCTTTGTGTCTCGGCTCGCATCCGGGCCGCGGGGGCCGTGGGGTGGCGGAACGACGACGGCGACCTGATTTTGGGGGTCCGCCATCTGGGTCCACCGGGGGACGCCAAGCCTGCCGACCGGGCTGCCGCGGTTAACGCCGTCACGCGGGGGTTGGAAGACGTCCGTAACCACCATGCGGTCAGCGTGAAAGGGGTGCCGGAGTCTTGGGGGATGCTGATCGGAAGAGCTGTGGAGCTAGGGATGGAGGCGCACCCGTGGGTGCTGCACCACGCTGGCTTCCGGTATCCCGATCGGGAGGCGTTTCGGATCGCGTTGTCCCGGAGAGCCGGGCCCGATGTGGTCCCACGGGAGAGCCGGGCGCCAGACCACGAAAGGGGATACACCCCGGTTTTTGATGCGTACCGACGGGTTCGCTACTACCTTGAGGACCAGTTCTTCCCCGATGGGCCCCATGACCACGGTAGGCACTGGGATGTTGTAACCGCAGACCCACTGGGGTTTGCCGAAGCGTTGGCTGCTCCCTTGGGGGTGTCCGTGAGGCGCCTTCCCCAGGGAGCTGCTTCTCCGTGGACGGCGGTGTGGGTTGAGGACCCGCGGGACGGCCCGCTGGGCATCATGGCCCGGCCCGAGTGGTGGGAGGTGCCGGCGTGATGAGGTGGCGGGCGGGGGGGATAGGGGCGGCGAGTCTTTCCCGGGCAATGACCGCACGGAGTACCTGCGATCGGGCCCGGGCTCGGTACCAGGCACCGATCGGTTGGATCCTGGCGTTCCATGGGGGGGTGATCCTGTGGGCCGTTTCCTGCGGGGTCGTTCTCGGGATGCGCTTTGGCGCGTCGTGGAACCCCGGCCCCCTTCAGGTCGCAATGGTTGCCTTCGTGTTGGGATACACGGCGTATTTCAGCGCCGGCGTGGCCCATCGCGCGGAGGTGCTTCCGGGCGGAGTGCTGCGGCTCGTCAGCGTGCGGCGGACCCTCACGGTGCCCGCCCGCGAGATCGATGCGGTGGAAGGCCCTCCTCTCCGAGTCGGTTTCTTGCGGTTCCGCCTGCCGAGGGAAAAGGTCTATCTGTTGTGCTCGAAAAAACATCCCGGGATCCAGGGTTTGGTCTCGGCACTGGCGGAGGAAAATCCGGACCTGAAAAGAAAACGGGTTTAACCGGGGGAACCGGTGGGCTTCGGCCGCGGGGCCTGTTGCACACCGGGGTGCCGGGACCACGGTGCGCTCGAAAAGGCTCGAACCGTGCGGACGTGTTGCGTTTGCCCCCATTCTGTGGCTTCACAGCCCAAGATCTTACTCCCATCTTGGACCCTTGATCGGTCCTGTCGCGGGGCAAGGATATGACGACGGGGCCGCCCCTCCCGGGAGCATCGGAACCGGGAACCCCAGGCCCGGGGCGGAGTTGTACGGGGGGCCGGGACGGATTCTACCCTTTGAACAAGAGGTTCGGTACGAATGTGATGATCTCCGGGAACACCATGCAGGCGACGACGCCGCACACCTGGATACCGATGAACGGCAGTGCGGATTTCCATATGTCGGTGGTCGAGACCTCTGGAGGAGCAACCCCTTTCAGGTAAAACAGAGCATATCCAAACGGGGGAGAGAGGAAGGAGATCTGTAAGTTCACTGCGAAAAGCACCCCGAACCAAATTGGGTCGAACCCGAGCTGCCGGATGATCGGCCCGAAGATCGGCACGCAGAGCATGATGATCCCGACCCAGTCGATGAAGGCCCCCAGGAAAATCAGGATCATCTGCATGATCACGATGATCACCCATTTGTCCAGGCCGGAGCCCACCAGCATCTCGGTCACGAACCGTCCTCCTCCGACCATGATGTAAAGACCTACGAAAATGTTGGCCCCGAACATGGTCCACAAGACCATGGCGCTGGACTTCAGGGTGTTCTCCCCCGCCTCGATCAGCCCCTTCCAGCTCAACTTTCCCTGAAGAGCGGTGAGCACGATCGCTCCCGCGGCCCCCACCCCAGCTGCCTCCGTCGGTGCAGCGATCCCGGTGAAGATGGTGCCGAGCACGAGGAACACCAGGATGCCGGCAGGCAGGACAGGCCAGAGGAGCTTCAGTTTCTCGTTGAGGCTGAGCTGCTCCTCCGGCGGAACAGGGGGACCCAGTTTGGGGTTCAGATGACACCGGACGGTTACGTAGACGATGTAAAGGGTGGCCAGTAAAAACCCCGGCAGGAAGGCTCCGGCGTAGAGACGACCAATGGAGGTGTTGTCCACCAGGCCGTACACAATCAGCATCACGCTTGGCGGGATCAGGATGCCTAGCGTCCCCCCCGCGAGAATCGACCCGCAGGCGATGAACTTGTCATATTTGCGCTTGAGCATCTCCGGGAGGGCAATGACCCCCATGGTCACTTCACTGGCCCCGATCACACCGACCATGGCCGCCATCATGGTACACGCCAGGATCGTGGCCGAGGCCACGCCTCCTTTCAGAAACCCCACCCACTGGTACACCATTTCGTAGAGTTCTGCGATGAGCCCCGCCCGCTCGAGGACGCACGCCATGAAAATGAACAGTGGGATCGCCGCGAGAAGGTACTGAACCATCAGCCCGAAAATGCGAGTGGAAACGAGGTTGACGGCGGCGGGGCTTTGGAGGAGTGCCGTGAACAGAATGCCGACCGAACCGCACGCGAACGCCACAGGGAGGCCCAACGCGAGCAGGAGGAACAGAGAACCGAACATCAAAAGGGTGATCAGCTCAATGCTGAGGTTCATGACATCTCCTTCCCCGTAAAAGCCATGTGCAGGTCACGGATGAACCAGACGATGCCTTGCAACAGGAGAAGAAGGGATCCCAAGGGCATCATGAACTTGATCGGATAGAAGGCGGGGCCCCAATCCGTCAGGGATCGTTCCCCTGGGACCGGAATCCCGAAGATCTCGCACCCGGCCTCCATGGTCTGAGAGCTCCAGTAGAATGTCCATGATGTGTAAAGTAAGACGCCGGCAAAGAGGAAAAAGAAAGCACTGGTAATGAGATCTAGGACGGCCCGCGTTCTGGGGCCGAATGAGGAGTAAAATACATCTACTCGTACGTGGGCTCTATAGTAATGGGCATATCCTCCAGAGATGATGTACTGGATTGCGAATAGAAGGGTCATTAGTTCGTGGGCCCAGTTGGTCGGGCGGTGGAAAACATACCTTGCAATCACCTCGAAGGTGATGACAACGATTGCCACCAATGTCACCCCGACCATTAATTTGCCGACAAAGATGTTTGTTTTGTCGACCGCGACCATGATTTTTTTTAGAAAGCCCATTCTGCCCTCCTGCACACAGACCCACCTTAGGCTCGCCAGGGGCCACCGTGGGGGCGGCCGCGTCCCGTTGGGTCTCTCGTTGAGGGGAACGGTCCAGGGAGGAGAGCGGGAGGCGGGAGGGGCCCCCCGCTCTCGATGCATCAGATGTCCAACGGCTTTCCGTCGGCGGTCACCAGATCCTTGTCCGTGATGTAGCCGACTTTCACCGATTTCATAAACTCCAGCTGGGATTTGAAGGCTTTCCATGCGAGGGGAGATTTCTTCGCCCACTTTACCCACATTTCAGGGGCGAAACGTTTGAATTTCTCGATGTCCTCTTCTTTGAGGCGGATGACCTCCACACCCTGCTCCTTTTGCATTTTCTCGAAGGCCTCGATGTCTGCTTTTTGGATGGCTGCATACTGGTCCCAGGAGTGCCACTTCACGGCCGCCTCGAACAGTTCCTGGAGATGTTTGGGGATGCGCTTCCATGAGTTCATGTTGATCTCAATGCTCATGAGGTCCACTGGTTGGTGAAGACATGGGGTCGAAGGCGGGCCCATGATGATGTACTTAGCTACCTCGCCGAAGCCGAGGTTGTAGTTGATCGCGGCGCCGACGAAGTCCGCGGCATCGATGACCCCCTTTTCCAGCGCCGGATACACCTCCCCCCCGGGAAGCAGCACACAAGAGACGCCCGCGGCCCGGTAGATGTCTGCGATGATTCCCCCGGGATATCGGATCTTTTTGCCCTTGAAGTCTTCGAAGGATCGGATGGGGACCTTCGAGTGGATCAGGTTGTCGTCGTGCTGGATGGGGCCGATCCAGTACATGTTGTGCCGCCCGTAGGCTTCTCTGGCGAACTCCTTGCCGCCCAGCTCCTCGTACCAGGTCTCCCATTGGTCCGGCCGATCCAGCCCAAATGGATACGAGGAGAGAAACGTCGCAACGGGGATCTTGCCGGGCCAGTACACGTCGAAGCAGTGCATTCCGTCGAACACGCCTGCCTTGACGGCGTCGAACATCTCGAACGTGCCCACGATGGCGCCCGCAGGGAATCCTTGGATCTTGAGTTTGCCTTCGCTCAGCTCCCCCACGTAGTCGCAGAACTCCATGAACTTTGTATAGCCCAGTGTGCCGGCGTCCCAGGCCGTTTGGATCTTCAGGGTGACCGGCTCCGCAGCAGACGCCCGCAGGACGGCAGGAAAGCCCAGCGCACCGGAGGCCCCGGCCACCGCCCCGGCTTTGAGGAACGTTCGACGCGACACCTGGGTGGAGGTGGAGGTCGCTCCGCTCCCTTCCTTACGCCTTGCAGCCATGATGTCCTCCTTTCCCCGAGCGGGTGCTGGTGGTGGGAGTGCTGCCTAGGAACTCGTCGACACGATAGGCGTCCTTTCTCTGCCTCGAGGGCGTGGGCCCTGTTGCCGGCCGGGCGCGCCGCCGTGCATGAGCTTCGCCGTGTAAGCAAGGAACGGTGGAACCGATTTCTTCACGGCTCCATGGAGTCGGCACCGTTTCCCGGTTCGCCCGATGGAGCCGCTACGTAGTGATAAACGGAACCGCGCCCACTCCTTCAGACCGCATGCGGTGGATCAGAGTTCCAGGAACGCCTGTTTAGTGCCTTGCAGGGCGGGTGCGGAGCCTCGTGCTCTTGATTGAACGAATGGACGTTCTTCCCAATCTAGGGTTCTCCCGGTCCCCCAGAACGGTGCTCCTCTTCGAAGTCCTTAAACGTGTTTTCAAACCCCACGATGCATCCGTAGACGACGAACCCAATGATGGCGAGCACGATGGCTGCGCAGATGTAGACCGTGGTGTTGTATGGAATGGTGAACATTTTTGGCCTCCTGCGGCGGTGGGACACAGGCCCTCTCCGGGGTGCGCCGCTGTCCAGGGGAAAGGGAGCCCCGGCCGTGGAATGCATCCTATCATCATATGTTTTTGAAATTAAACCGACGTTTCTTGATGTGTCAAGGGGTTTTTTTGCGGGCTGTGGGTAGGGGCGATCCGGCCGCGGGAGAGCAGGGAGGGCGTGGCGCCCGGCTCTTTTCCCGGCGGGCGCCGTCGCCGGCAGGCCCCCCTTTCGCAGGGCTCGCCTTGCGTGCGCAGGTCTTGTGTGCGAAAACAGCCTGCGCCGAAAGCAGCGCGACGGTGAGCAGGGGGGGCTTTGGGACGCCATCCAGTTCGTCGGCCGATGGGTCGCTCGGCCGGAGGGAGGAACCTCAATGCAATCGATTCGTTTCACCCAGCGGATCCTGATGGGGCCCGGCCCCTCGGACATCCATCCCCGGGTGCTCCAAGCTCTGTCCCGGCCCCCGGTGGGGCACCTGGACCCCGAGTTCGTCCGCGTGATGGACGAGCTCAAGGACCTGCTGCGCTACGCGTTCCAGACCCGCAACGAGGTGACCTTTGCCGTGTCCGCGCCGGGATCGGCCGGCATGGAGGCGTGCTTTGTGAACCTGGTGGAGCCGGGCGACACGGTGGTGGTGTGCCGCAACGGCGTGTTCGGCGAGCGCATGCGTCAGAACGTGGAGCGGTGCGGCGGCCGGGCCGTGGTGGTGGACGACGAGTGGGGCCGGCCGGTGGACCCGGACAAGCTCGAGGCGGCCCTCCGGCAGCATCCGGAGGCCAAGATCGTGGCGTTCGTGCACGCCGAAACCTCCACGGGCGCGGCCTCCGACGCCCGGACCCTGGCCCGGATCGCCCGGGATCACGGGTGCCTGACCATCGTGGACACGGTCACCTCCCTGGGCGGCATGCCGGTGCGGGTGGACGAGTGGGGGCTCGACGCGGTGTACAGCGGCAGCCAGAAGTGCCTGTCGTGCGTGCCCGGCCTCTCACCGGTGACCTTTGGGGAGCGGGCGCTCGAGAAGCTGCGGTCCCGCAAGACCCCGGTGCAGAGCTGGTTCCTGGACCTCAATCTGGTCCTGGGCTACTGGTCCGGCGACGGCAAGCGCACCTACCACCACACCGCGCCGGTGAACGGGCTGTACGCCCTGCACGAGGCCCTGACCCTGCTCCGGGAGGAGGGGATCGAGAACGCCTGGCAGCGCCACCGCCTCCACCACCAGGCCCTGCGGGCCGGGCTCGAGGCCATGGGCCTGGGGTTCGTGGTGGACGAGCCCCATCGGCTGCCCCAGCTCAACGCGGTGTTCGCCCCCGAGGGGGTGGACGAGGCCGCGGTGCGCCGCCGGCTGCTGGAGGACTACAGCCTGGAGATCGGTGCCGGGCTGGGGGCGTTCGCCGGCCGGGTGTGGCGAATCGGGCTGATGGGGTACGCGGCCAAGCGGCAGAACGTGCTGGTGTGCCTCGGCGCCCTGGAAGCGGTGCTGGCCGACGCCGGGGCCCCGGTGGACCGGGGCGCGGCCGTGGCCGCGGCTCTGGGGGTGTACGGGACGGGGCGTTGAGGGGCGGGCCGAAAGCCCGAAGTCAGCAACCCCCGCCGCCCTCGCACCCGCAGGTGGGGGGCGCGCCGGTGATCCAGCTCTTGATGATGGCCCCGGCGCACCCCACGCCTGCGCTCACGCTCAGCGCCTCCACGGGGCAGTTGCGGGCGCAGGCCCCGCACTCCATGCACGCGTCCCGGTCGGTGATCCGGGCCTTGCCCTCGGACACGGCCAGCACGCCGTGGGGGCACACGGTCTCGCACAGGCCGCACCCCACGCACCGGTCCGCATCCAGCTCCAGGGTGGCCACACCGTCGAGGTAGCGGAAGCCTTCCATGTGACTTCGGTCTCCGGTCGTTGGTCTGGGCCGTTGGCCCGCTTGAAGGCTGGAAAGCTAGGAGGTTAGGAGGCTTGAAAACCTCCCTGGGAAAATGACGGGATTTCGGAAACGCTGCACTAGAGACTCCAAGCCGAGACCATCCAGGCCACCAGGGCCAACCCGGCCGCTCCGATCTGCCAGGGAAGGGCGCGGCGCATCTCCCTTTCCACACCCGATGGCGAGGTGAACGGCGTGGACCCGGTGAAGTTCATGGCGCAGTAGGACGAGGCCGCCGTCACGGCCAGCACCAGGGCCATGAGCCCCCACCCGTCGAGGCGGGCCCCGAACCGGGCCCCGAGCACGATCGCAGCCCCCAGCCCGGTCCATAGGCCCTTGACCGCGAACATCCGGCCCGGAAGCCAGGGGAGCAGGGCCGGGGCGGCCACGGCCCCGGCAAGGACCCCCGCGGCCAGGGCTCCCACCGCGGCCCCGCCCCGCACCAAGGCCCCGGCCAGGGAGTAGCCGCCCGGGCCGATGCCCCCCAGCATCAGGAGCACGGCGGCCAGGACCAGGCTGGGTCGCATCAGGATCACCCGCAGCTCCACCGGCGTGAGCACGAGCCGCTCCCACAGGGAGAACGTGACCCTGCGCATGTTCGGGGAGGCCTTCATGCCGGCCCCCAGGAACGCGGCCAGGTCCCGGCTGCGCACCGGCCCGTACACCACCCGGAACCCGCAGCGACGGCGCACCTCGTGGGCGGCCACCCCGGTGGCCCCGAGCTGGGGCACGACCAGGGTGCGGTGGCTCACCACCCGGTCCAGGCCCACCTTTTGGACCCGGGCCGCGAGCTCGTCGGTGCCGAAGGTGCCCTTGCCGGCCGCACACCACACGTTGATGCCCAAGGTCTCGAGCACCAGGATCCACGCGTCCACCCCCCCGAGGTCCTTCCGCACCAGGTCGAAGGTCATCTTGTAGTTGGCCGTGACCACCACCGGGGAGTCCGCCGTGGGCCGGCCCACCGCGTACAGTCCCGGTGCGATCCGGTACCGGTCGCGGCCGATGCCCCAGCGCATGGCCCACCGGCCGAGCACGTCCGCCCTGCCGAGCCGGGGCGACACCACGGGCACGTCGCCCACCGGGGTCTCGATCCAGTCCTCCACGAACGGCCAGATCCGGTAGCCCGGACGCTCCCGGTCGGCCCACCTCGGACCGACCGCCTCCGAGGCCGACCCGCAGCACGGCTCGGCCGCCCGGTCCGGCCCGCAGCAGGGTTCGGCCATCGCGAGGGCGGTGGAGCTCGGCGGGGGGCAGCACGTCTCGGCCATGGGGAGGGGATTGCCAGGCGGGGCTGGGGCGCAGCAGGGGTTGGTCTCGGTCATGGAAAAGTCCCTCGGCGAGTGGAGCCGGCCCTCGGTCGACTTTTAGATGCCCGGGTTTTCCCGTGGTTACCGGGAAACTGTGCTTTCGAGTTCGTCACTGGCACCCCACCCCTACGCCGCCCGTCCCCGGCCCGACAGGCGGCCCACCAGGTAGCCGTCCATGAGCAGGTGCACCAGGTGGTGCACCACGCACACCACCAGGGCCTGCCCCACGCCGGGGAACAGGGAGGTCTGGAGGAGCACCGCCAGGGGCAGGGTCTTCTGGCCGCCCATGAAGATGGCGGCCTCCCTCCGGCCCGGCCCGATCCGGCCCAGAAACACCAGGCCGAACAGGCATGCCAGCACCGCTGCGTGGAACGCGGCCGAAAGACCCACGGCCACGGCCAGGTCGCCGGCGTGGCCCAGCAACGTGCTCCGTGAGCCCGCGACGGCGATGCCCACGATGGTGAGCACGAGCCCCAGGCTGACCCGCCTCAGCCCCGGCCCGGCCCGCCTGAACCCCCCCGGGGCCCGGCTGCGGATCGCCATTCCCAGGGCGAGGGGAGCCAGCACCAAACCGGCGATTCGGGCCGCCATGGCCCCCCGGTCGAACAGGTCGGGCGGCACGGCCTGGGCCGTGCCCAGAAGCCACGGCAGAACCACCGGCACGGCCGCCACGGCCAGGGCGTTGGCCCCCAGGGTGATCACCAGGGCGGTGGCCTCGTTTCCCCCGGCGGCCGCGGTCATGACCACCCCCGTGGTCAGGGTGGTGGGCATCGAGGCGACCAGAAAGAGCCCCACCACCAGGCCCGGGGCCAGGGGAAGGGCCGAGAACCCCAGGGCCAGCAGGGGCGACACGACGAAGATCCCCGCGAACCCCAGGGCCACCACCGGCAGGTCCGCCGCCCCGGCCAGGGCGGAGCGCACGGACAGCCGCAGCCCCGACAGCAGGAAGATCGCGGCGATCACCGCGTCCGGGGCCCGGTGGGCCTTGAGCCACAGACCCAGGGCCTGGGGCAGCCCCCCGGGGTTCCACAGCACCAGGGCCGTCACGGCCGCGAGCCCCAGGGCGAAGGCGTGGCGGCGGAGCGGCGCGGAGGGGCCCACGGGGTGCGTCTACTCCACCCAGTCGGCCACGAAGATGTCGGTGGCCCGGGGTTTTCGGGGGTTGCGGTTCGAGGCCCACACCAGGCGTCGCCCGTCCGGGCTGAACATGGGGAACCCGTCGAACACCCGGTTGAAGGTGATCCGCTCCAAGCCCGTGCCGTCCAGGTTGATCAGGTACAGCTCGAAGTTGTGGCCGTACCTGCCCAGGTCGGGCCGCCAGTCGTCCATGTTGCTCGAGAACACGATCCGCCGGCCGTCGGGGTGCCACGAGGGGGCCCAGTTGGTGGCTCCGTTCGCGAGGATGCGCCGCTGGTTCGATCCGTCGGCATCCATGACCCACAGGTCCAGGGGCACGGGCACGATGTAATCGTTCTCCATGCACTCGCGCCACAGGGCCTTGTCCTCGGGGGTCTGGGGGTGCCAGGCCCGCCACACGATCTTGGTCCCGTCGGGGGACCACCAGGGGCCGCCGTCGTACCCCACCCAGCGGGTCAGGCGCCGGACGTTCGATCCGTCGGCGTCCATCACGTAGATGTCGAAGTCCCCGTCCCGCTTCGAGCCGAACACGATCCGGGTGCCGTCGGGGGACACGATCGGTTCGGCGTCGTAGGCCGGGTTGTCCGTGATCCGCACCGGGTTCGACCCGTCCGCGTCGGCCACGAAGATGTCGTAAGGAAACAAGGGCCACACGTACCGCTGGCCCGCGGGGGGAGGGGGCCGGGGCGGGCAGTCCCCGGGCAGGTGGGCCGTGGAGGCGTACACGATCTTCCGGTCGCCCGGGAAGAAGAACGAGCAGGTATGGGCCCCCCGGTCCGGGCTCACCCGGCGCTTGCCGGTGCCGTCGGCGTTCATGACCCAGATCCTGTCGCACCCGGCCCCGCCGCGGTTCGACTGCCAGATCAGCCGGGTGCCGTCCCAGGAGAAGTACGCCTCGCCGTTGTCTCCATCGAAGGTGAGCTGGCGGACGTTGCGCAGGTGGGGGCTCTCCGCCGGAAAGGGCTCTCGAGAAGTCGGCGACCGGCCGGCGCAGGCCGAGAGGAAGAAGAAGAGGATCGTCGGAAAGACAACGAATGTGCGATACATGGCTCTGGGTCTCCCGGCCGGGGACGGTTCGTCGCCCGTCACGGACTCACAGCACGGTGATCACGCCGTCCAGCTTCCACAGGGCGGCGTACACGGCCCTGAGCTCCTCGGCCGAGTCGATCCGCGCCGTGACCGTGGCCGACACATACGCGGCCTTGCGGCTCAGCCGGGTCCGGAGCTCCACGCCCCGGTCCTCGCCCACCGTAGAGAGCACCGCTCGGTACGCAGAGGGGGCGAACTCGCGGGTGTGGTGCCCGATCGCCTTGAACGAGAACCGCGTCGGGAACTCGATCAGCTCCTCCACCGGGATGCGGCGATCCTCCACGTCAGTCCCTCATGCCCGTGCACCGCACGCAGGCCAGGTCCTCTTCGCCCAGGCTCTTCTTCGTCTCGGCTTGCATCGCGATGGCCCGTACGCCGCACAGGGACCACAGCACCCCATACTCCCGATGGGCCTCGCTGTGCCATCGTGTCTTACCGGGTAGCCGAAACCACGCTCCCCGGTGCGAGGTGTCGCGGCCTTCGGAGACGTCCCTTTCGCTCATGGCTGTTCTCTCCTCCCAGACAAGCGAACGGCCCCCATTGTAGTCCAGGGGGCCGGGCGGAGAAAGGAGAGGTTTCGGGCTGTCGGGGTCATCCGCACTCGGAGTACCCGCAGCTGCGGCACAGCACGCAGCCCTCCTCGTGCTCCAGCGCATCGCCGCACTCGGGGCATGCTCCGCCCACGTCCACGTGCTTCTCGATCTCCTGTTCCGGGGTCAGATGCTGCTGCACCGCGATGGCCAGCGCGTCGGCACACGACAGCACCCGGTTCGGCCCGAACCCCGCCGGTTTGTGACACGAGATGCCTCGAAGCTGGCGCACCACCGGCTCGGGCGGAACCCCGGACCGCCACGACAGGGAGACCAAGCGGCCGATGGCCTCGCACTGGCTCGCCGCGCAGCCCCCGGCCTTGCCCATGGTGGTGAACACCTCGAACAGGCCGTGGTCGTCCTCGTTGATCGTGACGTACAAGGGCCCGCATCCGGTCTGCATCTGGTACGTCTTTCCCGTGAGCACCCGCGGCCGGTCCCGTTTCCGGGCCGGCGGCTCCTCGGCCGGCTTCTGGGGGGCGGAGGAGGGTGTGACCAGGACCTGGCTCTCCCGGCTGCCGTCCCGGTAGATGGTGAGCCCCTTGCACCCGAGCTCGTAGGCCAGCCAGAAGGCCCGGGCCACGTCTTCCCGGGTGGCCGATCGGGGGAAGTTCACGGTCTTCGACACGGCGTTGTTCGTGTGTTCCTGGAACGCCGCCTGCATCTCCAGGTGGGCCTGGGGGTCGATGTCGTGGGCCGTGACGAACACCTCCTTCACGTCGGCCGGCACCTGGGCCACCTCGGAGAGGGGCGCCCCTTGGGCGATCCGGCGCATGACCTCGGGGGAGTCGAAACCCCGCTGCCGGGCCTCCTCGGCGAACACCGGGTTCACCTCGACGAGCTCCTCGCCGTCGAGCACCCGGCGCACGAACGCCAGCGAGAACACCGGCTCGATGCCCGACGAGCACCCGGCCAGGATCGAGATGGTGCCGGTGGGGGCGATGGTGGTGCGGGTGGCGTTGCGAAGCGGCCGGGCCCCGGGCCGGTCGTACACCGACCCCTGGAAGTTGGGGAACGGGCCCCGCTCGTCGGCCATCTCCTCGCTGGCCTCCCGGGCCACCCGGTCCACGAACCCCATGAGCCTGCGGGCCAGGGCGACGGACTCGTCCGATCCGTACCGGATGCCGAGCCGGAACAGGAGGTCGGCCCATCCCATGACCCCCAGCCCGATCTTACGGTTGGCCCGGGTCATCCGGGCGATCTCCTCCAGGGGGTATCGGTTCACGTCCACCACGTTGTCGAGGAAGTGCACGGCCAGCCGCACGGTCTCCTCGAGCTTCTCCCAGTCCACCTCTCCGTCCTTCACCATGCGCGCCAGGTTGATGCTGCCCAGATTGCACGACTCGTAGGGCAGGAGAGGCTGCTCCCCGCACGGGTTGGTGGACTCGATCGCGCCCACGTGGGGCGTGGGGTTGTCGCGGTTGATCCGGTCGATGAACACGATGCCGGGCTCCCCCGACCTCCACGCCTCGTCCACGATGCGGTCGAACACCTCCCGGGCCCGCAGCCGGCCCACCACCCGGCCGTCCCGGGGGTTCACCAGGTCGTACTCGCCGTCGGAGCGCACCGCCTCCATGAACGCCTCGGTGATGGCCACCGAGAGGTTGAAGTTGGTGAGCACGGTGGGGTCGGACTTGACGGAGACGAACTCCAGGATGTCGGGGTGGTCCACCCGCAGGATGCCCATGTTGGCGCCCCGCCGGGTTCCCCCCTGCTTGATCATCTCGGTGGCCGTGTCGAACACCTTCATGAAGCTGATGGGGCCCGACGAGACCCCGCTGGTGGAGCGCACGATGTCGTTCTTGGGCCGGATCCGCGAGAAGCTAAACCCGGTTCCGCCGCCCGACTTGTGGATGAGGGCCGTGTTCTTCACGGCCTCGAAGATGCTCTCCATGCTGTCGTCCACGGGCAGCACGAAGCACGCAGAGAGCTGGCCCAGCTCGCGGCCGGCGTTCATGAGCGTGGGGGAGTTGGGTAGGAACTCCAGCCGGGCCATGGCCTGGTAAAAGGCCACCGCCGTCTGGTCCACGTCGGCCTCGGGGTCGTAACTCCGGTCGGCCTCGGCCACGGCCCGGGCCACCCGCCACAGCATCTCCTTCGGGGTCTCCGCCGGGGTGCCGTCCGGGCGCTTTCGCAGATAGCGTTTTCGCAGCACCACCAGGGCGTTGTCGGAGAAGGCGGGTTCGATCTCCAGGGGGATGACGCGGGCGGCCGAGTCGGGCATGGGGCGACCTCCTTGGGCGGGAGCGGGGACGGCGGACGCCTGCAGGGGGGCGGCCCGCTGGGCGGAGCCCGGCGCCCTCCGGCAGGGGGTGGTAACCACATATAGTGGACTGGCTACATACAACTTCAAGATCTAGTGGGTCAACCCTGATTTTGGACACGAAAAAGAGGCGACCCCTCCGGCCGCCTCTATTCGGGAGCGTTTCCGTCTGTTTACGATTGGTTTTCTTTCTCTGCCTCCCCCTCTCCCGAGGGGCGGCCCGGGTCGGTCCCCGGCGGGGGGGGGACGGCGGGCTCCTCCTCTGCCTTCTCCTCGGCCGGGACCGGTTCGGGCTCCAGAACCGCCTCCTCGGCCTTCCCCTCCGGGCCGGTCTCCTCGGCTGCGGGGGCCGCGGCCTCCGGTTCCGCCTCGGCCGCAGACGGTTCGGTCTGGCCCCCCTCCGGAGCCCGGGGCTCCGGCCCTTCCTGTTCGGGGAAGTGCTTGCGGGCGCGGCTCAGCCGAGCGATGGCGTCGCGCAGGTGCTCGATCTCCTCCCGGTTCTTGCGGATGCTCTCCACGAGGAGCTTCACCTCCTCTTCCTCGAGGATCCCGGGCTGGTCGTTGATCACGGCGTTGTACACCAGGTTGCCCAGGTCCCGGAGGTCCGCCTTGATCTCCTTCTGGAGGGCCGCGATGCGCATCCGCCGCTTCAGGATCCGGCTTTGCTTGGTGGTCTCGAACGCCAGAACCGAAATTCCCTTCTGGGTCTTCCGGATGAGGCTCTCACCCTGGCTGGCCATGGCCGCCTCCTTTCCCCAGAGCTCGTGCGATGAACGAATTTTCACCAAGTTTGAGGCACGCGAATGTATCGGCAACACCGGGAGGTGTCAAGGAACCGAAGGTCCGATCTCGGGAAAGGGCGTCGGCGTGTCGCCCGGCGCCGCGCCGCCCCCTGGTCTGGAGGCCCCGACGTGGTATCTTGGCACCCATGTTCGTCCGGATCCTCCTTGCGCTGATCGTTCTCTCCCTGCCCGCCGTGGCCGGCCGGGCCGCGGTGGTGCCCCTGGTGGAGGTGGAAGGGCCCATCGGGCCCGTCGCGGCCGAGTATGTGGAGGACGCCTTAGCCCGGGTGGATCCGGTGCGGTCGCCGGCCGTGGTTCTCCGGATCGACACCCCCGGCGGGTTGGACGCATCGATGCGGCGGATCGTCCGGGCGGTGCTGCGCAGCCCCGTCCCGGTGGTGGCCTGGGTGGGACCGGCGGGGGCCCGGGCTGCCAGCGCCGGGCTGTTCATCGTGGCCGCGGCCCACGTGGCGGCCATGGCGCCGGGCACGAACCTAGGGGCGGCCCATCCGGTGGCCATCGGGGGGGGCGACGGCGGGGAGACCCTTGCAAGGAAGGCCGAGGAGGACGCGGCCGCCTATCTGCGGTCCCTGGCCCGCCAACGGGGGCGGGACCCCCAGTGGTTCGAGGAGGCGGTCCGGGAGAGCCGGAGCCTGGCCGCCGAGGAGGCGTTGGATCGAGGCGTGGTGGACGTGTTGGCCCCCTCTGTGGACGCCCTGCTGGCCGACCTCGACGGCCGCAGGGTGCGGTTCGGTACGGCCGAGATCGAGCTCCGGCTGACGGGGGCCCGGGTCGAGCCGGTGCCCATGGGGCTTCGCCACCGGATCCTGCGGGTGCTGTCCGATCCCAACGTGGCCTACCTGCTGTTGCTGCTGGGGTTCTACGGCCTCTTTTTCGAGTTGGCCAACCCGGGGAGCATCTTCCCGGGCGTGCTCGGGGGGCTGTGCCTCATCCTGGCCTTCGTGGGCCTCCAGACCCTGCCGTTCCGCTACGGAGGGGTGCTGCTGATCCTGCTGGGGCTGGTGCTCTTGGTCCTGGAGGTGAAGATCACCTCGTTCGGGCTCCTCACCGTGGGGGGAGTGGTGTGCCTCGTCCTGGGGAGCCTGATGCTGTTCAAGTCCAGCGCGGCCTACTACCGGGTGAGCTGGTCGGTGCTGGTGCCCGCGGTGGCGGGGACGGTGGCGTTCTTCGCGTTCGCGGTGGGCAAGGGGCTGGCCGCCCAGAAGGCCCGGCGCCTGGGGGGGCAGGAGGGGCTAGTCGGCGAGAGGGGCGAGGCCGTCGAGCCGCTGGAGCCGGGTCGGGCGGGCCGGGTGTTCGTGCACGGGGAGTACTGGAACGCCCGATGCGCCGAGTCCGTGGATGCGGGGACGCCGGTGGAGGTGGTCCGGGTCGAGGGGCTTACCCTCGTGGTGCGGCCGGTTCGGGGGACCGAAGACAAGGGGCGGTGAACGCTGCGCCGGGGCCCCCGGCGTAGTGTTCCGGTGCCCAGGGGTAAGGAGGAGTCGCCATGCCCAACATCCTTTTGTTCCTTCCGGTGTTCATCTTCGTGCTGCTGGTGTTCCTGGTCTCGGCCATCCGGATCCTTCGGGAGTACGAGCGGGCCGTGATCTTCCGGCTCGGCCGGGCCATTGGGGTGAAGGGGCCGGGACTGATCCTGCTCATCCCGTTCGTGGACCGGATGGTCAAGGTCAGCCTGCGCACCGTGGCCCACGACGTGCCGCCCCAAGACGTGATCACGGCCGACAACGTGTCGGTCAAGGTGAATGCGGTGGTGTACTTCCGGGTCATCGATCCGATGAAAGCCATCGTGGAGGTGGAGGACTACCTGTACGCCACGAGCCAGCTCGCCCAGACCACGCTCCGGAGCGTGTCGGGGGAGGCCCAGATGGACGAGCTCCTGTCCCATCGGGAGAAGATCAACCAGAAGCTCCAGGAGATCCTGGACCGGCACACCGATCCGTGGGGGGTGAAGGTATCGACCGTGGAGCTCAAGCACATCGACCTGCCCACCGAGATGCAGCGGGCCATGGCCCGCCAGGCCGAGGCCGAGCGGGAGCGGCGCGCCAAGATCATCGCGGCCGAGGGCGAGTTCCAGGCCGCCGAGAAGCTCACGGCCGCGGCCCGGACGATCGGCAGGGAGCCCACGGCGATCCAGCTGCGGTTCCTCCAGACCCTGCTCGAGGTCAGCGCCTCCAGCGGTGCCAAGACCGTGGTGTTCCCCGTGCCGGTGGACCTCCTGAAGGCCTTTGCCGATCGGCCGGCGGAGGAGCGGTGAGCCTTCCCCCCAAACCTTCGGGTGAGGCGCGTCGGGCGCTGCTGTCCCTGCACGCCAGGATCGAGACGTTTTGGGACCGGGTGGTCCGCGTGCTGGGGGATGCCGTGGGATGCCGGCCGGGCTGCGATGCGTGCTGCGGGCAGGTGCTGTCCCTGCGACCGGTGGAGGCCGCCTATCTGTGGGAGGGGGCCCGGGAGCTCCCCCGGGCGGCCCGAGAGGTGGTGCGGCGCAACCTGGGCACGGGAACGTCCGGGTGCCCCCTGCTCCACGCCGGGATCTGCCTGAGCTACGGCCACCGGCCCGTGGTGTGCCGCACCCACGGCCTGCTCCTGCTCCGCCGGGAGGGGGGGCGGGCCGTCCTCCATCACTGCCCCGAGAACTTCCAGGGCCTGGCCGGCGTGGACGTCCCCGGGACCCTGGTGCTCGAGGAGGAGCGTCTAGGCCTGCTCGCGGACGCGGTGGACGGGCTGTACCGCAGGGAGACGGGATGGCCGGAGGGGCGGATCCCCCTCGATCGGATGCTGCGCCAGGGCCTCGGGCCTTGAACCCGGGGGGCCGGGCCTGGTAGGAATCCCGCCTCGGGTTCCCCCTTGCCCCGGAGGTGCCATGGCACGACCGCTTCGCGTGGAGTTCCCGGGGGCCGTCCATCTGGTGACCGGAAAGGCCCTGCCCCGGCGGAAGCTGTTCCGGTCCGAGGACGAGGCCCTGGCGCTGGCCGCCCGGCTCACGGACCTGGTGGACGCCTACGGGGTGCGGGTTCACGCCTACTGCCTGCTGCCGGACCACTACCACCTGCTGGTGGAGACCCCCCGGCCGAACCTCTCCCAGGCGATCCACCGGTGGAACGGGTTCGTGGCCGCCCTCAGGCGGGGAGACGGGCCCGTGCTCCGGGGCCGCTATCGGTCGGTGTTGGTGGACCCGGACGAGTGGCTGGTGCCGTTGTCGGTCCACGTCCATCTGAACCCCGTGCGCAAGGGGCTCGCGGTCGCGGCCGGGGCCTACGGGCCGTCCAGCGCGGGGGCGTACCTGAACGGGGACCCTGGGGCGGTCAACACGGATCGGATCTTGGGGCTAGCCGGTGGGAAGGAGGCGTACCAGGCGCTCCTGGAGCGCGAGACCCGGCGGCCGTCGCCCCCTCCGTGGGACCGGGTGTGGAAGCAGGTGGTGCTGGGGGGCGAGGCCCTGAGGGACCGGGTGCGGGAGTTGCTGGAGGGCCGGGACCTGCGGGAGGTGCCGGAGTTTGGTCGGCCCGATCCGGTGGCCGACCTGGACACGGTGATCGGTCGGGTGGCCGAGTACACGGGTCTCGCCCCCGAGCAGGTGGTCCGGGGCAAGTACCAACGGGTGTTGGCCCGGAAGGTCGCCCTGTACCTTGCCCGCCGGTACACGGGCCTCACCCTACGGGACATCGGCCGGGCGTTCGGCCTCGACTACACCTCGGTGCACATGTCCGTGCGCCGCACCGAGGAGCGCCGCCGCCGCGACCCGGCCCTGGACGCGATGATCCGCGAGCTGGAGGCCGGGTTCGTGGCCCCCAGGCCGGAGC
>JAADGT010000365.1 GCA_013152215.1 Deltaproteobacteria bacterium | reverse complement strand
CCCGCCGGCTCGACCGGTTGGGTTACGACGTGCAGGTGGTGGTGGGCGACGGCACGCTGGGCGTGCCGGAGGAGGCGCCGTTCCAGGCGATCCTGGTGACCGCGGGTGCCCCCAGGGTGCCCCCGTCGCTGGAGGCCCAGTTGGACCCCGGGGGCGGGGTGCTGGTGATCCCGGTGGGCGACCGGGGCGTTCAGGAGCTCCTGCGGCTCACCCGACGGGGCAACCGGGTGCTCCGAGAAGATCTAGGCGGCTGCCGGTTCGTCCCCCTCGTGGGGAAGGAGGGGTGGTGATGAGCAGGGCCCTTCTGGTGATCGACATGCTCAACGACTTCGTGGACGAGAAGGGGAGCCTGCGGGTTCCCGACACCGCGGCGATCCTGCCCCGGGTGGCCCAAGAGGTGGTCGATGCCCGGGCCCGGGGCGAGTCGGTGGTGTACGTGTGCGACGCCCACCGGCCGGACGACCCCGAGTTCTCCCGCATGGGCTGGCCGCCCCATGCCGTGCGGGGCACCTGGGGCGCCCGGGTGGTCGATGCCCTGGCGCCCGGGCCGTCGGACCCGGTGGTGGAGAAGACCACCTACTCCGGGTTCCACGGCTCGGACCTGGACCGGGTGCTCCGGGAGCGGGAGGTCCGGATGGTGCGTCTGGTGGGGTGCGTCACGAACATCTGCGTGCTCTACACCGCGGCCGACGCGGCCATGCGGGGGTACGGGGTGGAGGTGGTCCGGGACGCGGTGGCCGGGCTCGACCCCGAGGACCACGCCTTCGCCCTGCGCCAGATGGAGCGGGTGCTCGGCGCCCGCCTGGTGGACCGGGAGGCGCCGTAACGGCCCCTGCGAGGCCGTTCAGCGAAGGAGGGACCCCCACGGGGGTTCCACGAACTTGCGAACCATGACACTAGCGTTCCAGCCTAGAAAGGACCATCCATGCCGAGACTTTGGACCGCTTCCAACCAGGAGATCCTCTCGGGAAAGGTCACCGACGTCTACTTCACCCGGACCCTTCGGGTGCTCGAGAACGAAGGGGTCCGTAAGCGGGTGGTGGCCGAGTTCGTGGCCAAGGGGTTCCCGGACGGCTGGCCTTGGGCCGTGCTGGCGGGCATGGACGAGGCCCTGGAGCTCCTGAAACGGCTGCCCGTCACGGTACGGGGCCTGCCCGAGGGCACGATCTTCCGGCCCTGGGACGTGGTGCTGGAGATCGAGGGCGACTACCGGGAGTTCGGGGTGTACGAGACCGCGATCCTGGGGTTCCTGTGCCAGGCCTCGGGCATCGCCACCCAGGCGGCCCGGTGCCGGCTGGCCGCGGGGGACCGTTTGCTGGTGTCGTTCGGGGCCCGCCGGATGCACCCGGCCATCGCGCCCATGATCGAGCGCAGCGCCTACCTCGGGGGGTGCGACGGGGTGGCCACGGTGGCCGCGGCCGAGAAGCTGGGCATCGAGCCCACCGGCACCATGCCCCACGCCCTCATTCTGATCCTGGGGGACTGCGTGGAGGCCACCCGGGCCTACGAGCGGGCCATGGGGCCCGAGGTGCGGTTGGTGAGCCTGATCGACACCTTCAACGACGAGAAGTTCGAGGCCGTACGGGTGGCCGAGGCTCTGGGCGATCGGCTGTTCGCCGTGCGGCTCGACACCCCTTCGAGCCGTCGGGGCAGCTTCAAGCGCATCGTGGAGGAGGTCCGCTGGGAGCTCGACGTCCGGGGGTTCGAGCGGGTGGGCATCTTCCTGTCGGGGGGGCTCACCGAGAACGATCTGCGGGAGCTTCGGCCCCTGGTCCAGGGGTTCGGGGTGGGTACCTCCATCAGCGCGGCCCGCACGGTGGACTTCTCCATGGACATCGTGGAGGTGGAGGGCGAGCCCCGGGCCAAGCGGGGCAAGCGCTCGGGGGCCAAGGACGTGTACGGATGCCCGGCGTGCCTGGCCACCCGGGTGGCGCCCCGGGGCCGGAGGCCGGCCGATGCGTGCCCGTGCGGCGGCGCGTGGGAGCCGTGGACCGTGGAGTGGATCCGGGAAGGCCGGCTGGTGCGGGAGCCGGAGCCGACCGACCGGGTCCGGGAGCGGGTCCTGGCCCAACTGCGGCTCCTGGACGCCCTCGAAGCCCCTGCGGGGCCGGGCGACGAGAAAGGCTATTAGACAACCCAGCGACAGGACAAAATGGGCCCGTCACCTCGGGGGGCGGGGCAAGGGTTTCAGGAGACAGGCTTCAGCGGACAGAGGACAGGAGTTCTGGAAAGTACTCCACCTGTCATCGGCCGGCAGGGTAGTTTTCTCTCTGTCCACTGCCATCTGAATTCTGGCCCCTGATGCGGCCGCGCCCGGCTCTCCGACAGGTCCCTTGCCCCTCCGAACGGGGAGCGGTAGCGCCTGTTTATCCGCCGGGTCAATGATGGGCGGACCCCGGGCCGTTGCCGCCAGCGGGGCATGGGCTTCAGGAGCCAGAATTCAGGGGACAGAAGCAAGAAAAGGGGCAAAGGCACTGTGGCCAAAGCGACGTCGTGGGACCACGATCCGTCCACTGACCTCTGACCTTTGTCCCCTGATCCCCATGCCCCCGAAGCCTTGGCGTCGGGGCTCAAGAGCCGCCCGGCCGCCCAGCGGGCCGAAGGCCCCCGACCGACGACCAACGACTGACGACCAACGACCGAAGTTCCCCGGAAGGATCTGCCATGGGCGCCCACGAGTCCGTCGTCTGGCTGTTCGTGCTCTCCGGCTTCTACTGGGCCTACTGCCTGTTCTGGGGGCTCAAGGGATATGCCCGGGCCCACACCGCGGCCGACTACTTCATCGCCGGCCGGCAGATCCCGATGTGGGTGTTCGTGCTGGCCGCCACGGCCACCTCGTTCTCGGGCTGGACGTTCGTGGGTCACCCGGCCCTGGTGTGGCGCGACGGCCTGCCCTACGCGTTCGCCGCGTTCTACGTGATCGCCATCCCGTTCACCGGGGTGCTGTTCCTCAAACGCACCTGGATGATGGGCAAGCGCCACGGGTATGTGACTCCGGGCGAGATGTACGCCGACTACTTCCGCAGCGACGCCATGCGGTGGCTCACCGTGGTGGTGGCCCTGTTCTACGCGGTGCCGTACCTGGGGCTGCAGTTCAAGGCCTCGGGGGTGCTGTTCAACGTGCTCAGCGGCGGCGTGGTGGACGTGAACTTCGGCATGTGGGCCCTGTCGATCGTGGTGCTCCTGTACGTGGTGCTGGGAGGGCTGCGGTCCGTGGCCTACGTGGACACGGCCCAGTGCATCCTGCTCATGGCCGGCATCGTGGCCATCGGGGTCATCGTGCTGGTGAAGACCGGGGGGTGGGGGCCGTTCACCTCGGCCTTCGCCGAGATGATCCGGTCCGACACGGTACGGGGCACCGACCTGCTGGGTCGGCCGGCCCTGACTCCCCAGGGGTACCACCGGTTGGTGGCCGTGCCCGGGGCGATCCAGGCCGTGCCGTCGGCGGCCCAGGCCGAGGGCGGCATGTGGACCGGTACCATGATCCTCACCTACCTGTTCGCCCTGATGGGCATCCAGGCCTCGCCCGCGTTCACCATGTGGGCGTTCTCCAACACCAACCCCCGGCCGTTCGCGCCCCAGCAGGTGTGGGCCAGCGCCCTGGCCGTGGGCGTGTGCCTGTTCGTGTTCTCCGTGATCCAGGGCCTCGGGGGATGGGTGTTGATCGGCCAAGGGAAGCTGTCGGTGGACCTGCTGGCCGGCGGCAACCAGGAGAACCTGGTGCCAGCCCTGATCAACCTGGTGAGCGACCAGGCCCCCATGGTCGTGGGGTTCCTGGCCATCTGCGCCCTGGCCGCCATGCAGTCCACGGGGTCGGCGTACATGTCCACCACGGCGGGCATGATCACCCGGGACCTGTACGTCCGCTACCTGAACCCCAACGCCACGGCCGCGCAGCAGAAGTTCTGGGGCCGGGTGTGGGTGGTGATCATCACCCTGGCCGCGCTCCTGGTGGCCACCTACTCCGAGGACGCCCTCGTGCTGCTCGGGGGGCTGGCCGTTTCGTTCGGGGCCCAGATGTGGATCCCGCTTCTGGCCACCCTGTACGTGCCCTGGTTCACCCGCCAGGGGGTGGTGGCCGGGCTGGTGGCCGGCATGGCGGCCGTGATCCTGACCTACCCGTTCCACTGGGAGCCGTTCGTGGCGCTCCACCGGGCGCTGGGGTTCGGTGCCTACCCCCTGACGATCCACTGCGCGGGGTGGGGGATCCTGGCGAACGCGGTGGTGGCCGTGGCCGTGTCGGCGGTGACCCAGCCCGAGCGCAAGGAGTACCTGCGTCGGCTGGGCTACCACCGGTATCTGCGGGAGCATGCCTCGGTGCCCTCCGGGAAGGCACCGCTGAAGAAGGTGGCCTGGGCCCTGGTGCTCCTGTGGTTCGTGTTCGGCATCGGTCCCCTGGCCGTGGTGGGCAACACCTTCTTCGGCCTTCTGGACCCCCGGGACCCGTCCACCTGGCCCCTGGGGGTGGCCCCCCTGTGGTGGTGGCAGCTCGTGTGGTGGGCGTTCGGCATCTACATGATGTGGTTCCTGGCCTACAAGCTGGAGCTCAGCACCCGGTTCGGCGCGGTGGAGCCCCTGCGGGAGGACTTCCTGGAGACCCGTGCCGGCGAGGACGCCCCGATCCGCCTCGACGTGGAGGAGCCCGGGGTGTAGCCCCGACGGCCCGGGTCAGATCTCGAACTCCAGCACGTACGCCCCGTCCTCGAACCGGGTCTCCATCTTCTTCGCGGCCTTCTGGAACAGGTGCATCATGGCGCGGTTCTCCGGCATGACCGTGGCCATGATGCCCCGGATCCCCTTGTCCCGGGCCACCTCGATCAGGTGCTCCACCAGAGCCCGGCCCAGCCCCTTGCCCTGCCAGTCGTCCCTCACCAGGAACGCGGCCTCGGCCAGCCCGCTCGCCTCGTCCAGCACGTACTGGGCCA
Source organism: Deltaproteobacteria bacterium (assembly GCA_013152215.1). GTDB lineage: Bacteria > Desulfobacterota > Deferrisomatia > Deferrisomatales > Deferrisomataceae > Deferrisoma. Next base: position 3,241 of record JAADGT010000365.1, on the reverse strand, counting down.
GCCCCACCATCTCCTCCACACCGTCGTGCTCCAGCACGGCGGCCAGGGCCATCTTTTTCTCGTAGTCCAGGTCCAGCTCCTCCTGGAGCCGCTCGTGGGGCATGTACTTGATCACCGTGAAGTACCGCCGGTACACCGACTCGTCCGACAGGCTGTAGAACAGCTCCTTCAGGAGCGGCTCGTCGGTGACCTTGACCGGCCGCAGCAACAGCCGCACGCCGGCCACCGTCACCCACCGCTCGTAGCGCTCGGGGTACAGGTCCAGGGCCGAGGGGATGATCTGGTCGGGCCAGACGTAGTGGAGCCGCCGGGCGGCGTCCAGGAGCTCCTTGCGGAACCTGGGGTGGGCGATGTTGATGAGCGCCATGGCCCGTTCGCGGATCGTCTTGCCGAACAGGTCCGCGTACCCCCACTCGGTCACGACGTACCGGACCGACGCCCGGGTGGTGACCACCCCGGCCCCGGGCGAGAGCTGGGGCACGATGCGGCTCACCGCCCCGCCTCGGGCCGTGGACGGAAGCGCGATGATCGCCTTGCCCCCCGGGCTGCGGGCGGCTCCCCGGATGAAGTCCACCTGCCCCCCGATGCCCGAGTAGAACTGGTGGCCGATGGAGTCGGAGCACACCTGGCCGGTGAGGTCGATCTCCAGGGCGGTGTTGATGGCCACCATGTTCTCGTTCTGCCCGATCACGAAGGGGTCGTTGGTGTAGTCGCTGGGGTGGAGCGCCACCATCGGGTTGTTGTCGATGAAGTCGTACAGCTCGCGGGGTCCCATGCAGAACGACGCCACCACCTTGCCCGGGTGCAGGCTCTTGCGCCGGTTCGTGACCGCGCCGGCCCGCACCAGGTCGAGGAGCCAGTCCGAGAACATCTCGGTGTGCACGCCCAGGTCCCGCTTGTCCCGCAGGGCCCGGACCGCGGCGTGGGGGATCGCGCCGATCCCGATCTGGATCGTGGCGCCGTCGCCCACCAGACGGGCGATGTTCCGGCCGATCCGCAGGGCCGTCTCGTCGGGGGCGGGGGGCCGGTACTCGATCACCGGGGAGGCGTGCTCCACCAGCGCGTCGAACCGGTCCACGGGCACGAACGAGTCGCCCAGGGTGCGGGGCATGTGGGGGTTGACCTCGGCGATCACCACCCGGGCGGTCTCCACGGCGGCCCGGGTCACGTCCACGCTGACTCCCAGGCTCACGTAGCCGTGGCGGTCGGGTGGGGTCACCTGCACCAGCGCCGCGTCCAGCCGGATGCGGCGGCTCCGAAAGAGGGCGGGCAGCTCCGACAGGTACACGGGGGTGTAGTCGGCCCGCCCCTCGGCCACCGCCCGGCGGGTGTTGTCGCCGATGAAGAAGGCGTTGTGGCGGAACACCTTGGAGAGCTTCTCGTCGGCGTAGGGGGCGATGCCCAGGGTGAGGATGTGCAGGATCTCCGAGTCCGCCAGCTTGCGGCCCTTGTCCGCCAGGCCCTCCACCAGGTACTGGGGTTCCCCGCAGGCCGAGCCCACGAAGATCTTGGCCCCCCGCTGGATCCGCGACAGGGCGGCCTCCCGGGTCATCACCCGGGCGGCGTAGCGCCGCTTCCAGTCCGGGTCGTGGGTCATGGATCCGGCACGGGAGCGGGCAGGTGCACGCGGCCGTCCCGCCTCAGGTCGCAGAACAGGAGCGTGCCGCCCACCACGCACACCGGGATCGCCAGCAGGTTCAGAAGGGGGATCATCAGCAGGAGCGACGCCCCGCACCCGAACGCCACCACGGCCGGCGCGTTGTGGAACACGGCGCGGCGTTTGGCCCCGAACGGCAGACGCCACCGCTCCAGGGAGTAGTCGAGGTACTCCCACCCCAGGAAGAAGAACGCCACCAAGGGCGCCAGCACGGCCGAGGCCACGGAGCCCGGGCCCGGGATCAGGTTCAGGGCCAGCACGAGCCCGAACCCCGCCAGATACAGGGCCATCCGGCCCAGCGCGGCCTGGAACGACCGGCCCATGTCGCGCACGAACGCGCCCAGCCGAAACGGCTCGTCCAGGGTGGTGCCGGTGTAGATCCGTTCCACCCGCTCGCTGAGCAGGTCGTTGAACGGGGCGAGGATCAGGTTGCCCACCAGCGCGAAGGCGTACACGATGACCACCAGCAGGATCACCGCGCCGACGAACGCGGCCAGGTAGTAGAGCAGGGCCCACCACCATCCCTCGCCCTGGGGCAGCATGCGGTCCAACCACTGCCCGAACCGGCTCCCGGCGAACCAGGCGAACAGGCCGAACAGCAGGGTGTTGATGGCCACCGGAACGGCCACCAGCCCCACCAGCCGGGGATGTCGGGTCAGGAACCCCAGCCCCCGGAACGGGTAGAAGAACGCGCCCGCCGCCCTGGGGCCGCCTATGCTCCGGATCACCCGGCCTCCTCCAGTTCCCGGAAGAACGAGGCGTCGCCCGCGCCCTCGCGCAGCACCTGGACCCGCTCGCCCACCAGCGAGACCACCGTGGACGGCACCCGGGGGAGCACCCCGCACTCCAGGATCAGGTCCACCTGGCCGCCCAGCACCCGCTGGATCTCCTCGGGCTGGTTCAGGGGGTCGGCGCCGCTGGGGTTGGCGCTGGTGGAGAGGATGGGGTTGCCCAACTCCTTGACCAGCCCCAGACACACGGGGTGGTCCGGGATCCGGATCCCCACGGTCTTCTGTTTGGTCAGGAGCAGCCGAGGTACCTCCCGGCTGGCCTCCAGAACGAAGGTGTAGGGGCCGGGCAGGAACCGCTTCAGGATCCGGTAGGCGAAGTTGGACACCCGGGCGTAGCGGCTGATGTGGGTGAGGTCCGCGCACACGAAGCTCATGGGCTTCTTGGGATCGCGCCCCTTGATCCGGACGATCCGCTCCACCGCGTGCTTGTTGGTGATGTCGCACCCCAGCCCGTACACGGTGTCGGTGGGGTACACGATCACCCCGTCGTTGCGCAGCACGTCGGCCGCCCGCCGGATGTGCCGGGCCTGGGGCGTGACCGGGTGAACCGAGAGCATGACAGCCATGGGAGTCCCCTTTCGGGTGTTTTTTGGGGGAGATGGCCCGGAGGCCACGGGGCTTGATTCCGGCCGTGCGCGAGTGCTGGAGCACAGAAACCAGAGACTAGTGTAGCGTTTCCGAAATCTCGAAGTATTCCCCGGCGGTGGGGCTGGGGGCCCCTCCTTCGCTGAACGGCCTCGCAGGGGCCGCCTCGGCGCGGTCCGCTGCGGCGCGTGAGGGCACGCGCCGCGGC
>JAADGT010000105.1 GCA_013152215.1 Deltaproteobacteria bacterium | reverse complement strand
CTCCTCGCTCTTGGGCTCCCCGCCCTCGGGCTCCCGACGGCTCCCGCCGCCGCACCCGCCCCCTCCGCCACCCGTCCGGTGCATCCCCCCGTGCCCGGACCGCCTTCGGCGCGAGCCCCGCATCCAGAACAGAACGGCCACGATCAGCGCGATCCACAGCCAGTTGGTCGTCAGGAACTCTCTCATGATCTCGTCTCCTGCCGTGCGGGTCGGCCGCACGGCCTGTCGGGAAGGGGTCAGGCGTCGCGGTCCTCGGCCGACCCCGGGGTGAGCAGGCGCTTCCAGTCACCCCGCTTGGGAAGGAACATGGGCACGGTGCGGCGGTACTCGGCGTAGGCCGGCCCGTGCTTCTCGAGCATGGCCCGCTCCTCCTTCCGGGCGAGCCGGTAGTAGGCCCACACGATGATCGGGAAGAGCACCAGGGTCGGGGTGGTGGGCCAGTGGATGAGCTGCCCGAGGATGGCCAGGAAGATCCCCGTGTACTGGGGGTGGCGCACGATGGCGTAGAGCCCCTTGGTGGCCAGCTCGCCCTTTTGGGTGGCCCGGTACACCTCGCGCCATCCCTCCACCAGGAGCGAGATGCCCAGGAACACCACGGTGTACCCGACGAGCATCTCGATCATGGCCCCCGCATCGCCCCACCCGAACAGCGTGGCCCACAGGTGCCCGCTCTGGTGGAGCCACGGCACCCGGATGCCCAGCCACCCGGTGAGCAGGTAGATGGTGAGGGGGAAGCCGTACATCTCGGCGTAGAGCGCGATGATGAACGCCTGGATCAGCCCGGCCCGGCTCCACTCCTTCCAGCTCGCCGGGGCCAGGTAGCGGTACAGGACCCATGAGACGATCACGACCATGACCGCGGTGAGCCCCCAGGTTCCTCCGATCGGTGGACCGGTCGTCATCGGGCTGCTCCTTGCTCCGGAGGGGGCCGGCCCGACCACGGCTGGGCAGCCGGGGGGCCGGCGGCATGGGTGAGGGACGCCTCCNGGCAGGGCGCACGGGGCGGCCTCGTCGGTTACGGTGCAGCACTTGCGCAGGACCACCAGGGTCATGAGGCCCCCGAAAAAGGTCACCAGGCGCGACCGGGAGCAGGAGTGGTAGGGACGCTCCCGCCGGGGAAGGAACCGGAAGGCGAACCTGCGTCCCATGGCCGCCTCCACCAGCCGGGCGCCGACCCGGCCGAGTCCGCCCTCCGGGAGGCTGCAGAAGGTGTAGATCACGGCGCCGTCGTCCTTGATGACCCGCAGGAGCTCGGTGACCGCTCTCTTCGGGTCTGGGGTGGTCTCGATGGCCCACGTGGACACCACCAGGTCGAACGTGCGGTCCGGGTAGGGGAGCCGGGCCATGTCCCCCCGGATCAGGCGGAGCCGCGGGTCCCGGAGGTTCTCGGCCGCCACCCGGATCATGCCGGAAGAGAGATCGAGGAGGTCCGTTCGCCGGACCCGGTCGCCGGAGAGGAGCAGCGCGGTGGTCGCCCCCGTGCCCCCGCCGGCGTCCAGGACCAGGGCGTTCGGGGGCAGCAGCTTCGCGACCTGGGCCTGCAGCTCCTCCCGCACCGCGGTGGAGACCGAGCGCCACACCCGATCGTACGCGTCGTAACGGGGTGCCACGCGGTCGTAGGCGCGCCTCGCGTCCGCGGGCCGGGGGCGAAGCAGGGCGGTGTAGGCGAGCAGGTCCGAGAGGACCTTCTTCCCGATCTCCCCCAGGAACCATGCGTGGCTTCGCTCGCCCCGGAGCACGTCGAAGTAGCCCTCGAGCACGTTCGGGGCGCCGGCCGCGATCCGGTTGAACGCGTCGGGAAAGGTGTACACGAACCGGGCCAACCGGTGGGCCGTGCGAAACTCGTGCCCCATCTCCCGGTCGATGGCGTGCTGGTAGGCCGAAAGATCCGCCGTGTCTCCGTCCAGGAAGGATTCGAGCGCATCGGCCGCGATCCGGCCGCTGCGGATGGCGTAGTAGATGCCCTCTCCGATGAACGGATCCACCAGCCCCGCCGCATCCCCCACCAGGAGGACGTTGCCCCGGACCAGGGGCCGCCACTGGGTGTAGACGGGCAGGGTGTACCCATGGCGGGTCTCGGACCGGATCCCCCCCAGGATCCGGTGACGGGACAGGAACTTTCGGTAGCGGCCGTTCAGATCGTCGATCTTCCCCACCATGCCTCCCACCCCGATGGACAGGTGGTCCGCTTTGGGAAAGATCCAGCCGTACCCGAAAGGAACCGTGCCGAACTCCAGGATCACCTCGTCGGCCAGACTGCCGAGCGCCCGGTCGTCCACGGACACCTCGGCCTCGATCAGAACGGCCTTCCAGCCCCGGTGGCGCAGCCCCACCGCGCGGGCCACCGCGCTGTTGACCCCGTCCGCTCCCACCACGACCCGGGCCCGGTACCGGCTCCGGTCCGTGGTCACGGTCACCGCGTCCCCCTCCTGAGCCAGGCCCTGGAACGCCTCGCCCTCCCGAACCTCGGCACCGGCCTCCCGGGCCCGGTTCAGGAGGTGGGCGTCGAAACGAAGCCGGGAGACCATGTAGGCCACGGGCCGGGGGCTCCGGGCGTGGACCGCCCGGGCTCCCCTGAAGCACAGCGTCGCACCGTGGATCTCCCGCTCCACGAGGGCCCGAAGGTCCTCACCCAACACCCCGCCGATCTTCGGAGACAGGCAGCCGCCGCACGGCTTGTGCCGGGGAAACCGCGCCCGGTCCAGCCCCAAAACCCGCAGCCCCTTTGCGGCCAGGGCCATGGCCGTGGAAGAGCCGCCGGGGCCGAGCCCCACCACGATGACGTCGTAGATGGGATGATGGGTCATGATCGCTCCTTGAGGGTGGGACGCCACGCGGCGGGAGAACGCCGTTTTCCAGCAGCTTCGGGCCTTCGGCCTGCTAGGACGCAAAAAACCTAGCGTTTCCAGCAGTCCTGCGCCACGGCATCGCGGTCCGGGGGCGTGGGTTTCGGGGACCAGAATTCGATGGTGCCCGGCCCCGCAGGGGCCTGGGGAGGCTTTCCAGAAACCGATCGGGTCAGCTGCATGCTCGTCGGAAGGGGGTCCCTCACCGCCTGTCAAGCAAGGGGTGTTCCTCGCGAAAGACGCCGTTGGCCGGGGATCCGCGAGAAGGGGGGTGCGCAGAGTTCTGCAGAGGTGGAGAGTAGTCCTCACCCCTCTCGCGAGCGGCGGGCACTCCCCCGCCGAGATCGGGCCTATGCCCTCCGACCCTACTTCCGGATGCGGGCCTGTCAAACGGAGGGAGTCGCCGGGATCCCCCTCAAGCGTGGGGGGCGTAAAGGCCGTCCTTCGCCCGGCCCGGTGAGGCGGGCAGAGGGGGAGGCGCTCGGTGTTCGGGGACCTCCACGACCGAGAAAGGTTGACAGGCCGCCGGTGCTGTGGAAGGGTCTGTTTAACACTATTTTGGTAGGATATCATCGGACCCGCAGCCCGTGCGGGGTAGGAGGCTGTCCTGGACCCGCCCCGGGAGCCCGGAAGACCGCTCGTCAAGATCACCCGTCCGAGGGTTGCAGGCGTCCTCCGGCTGGAGCGGGTGCTCCGCAGGTTGGACGAGGCCAAAGATTGCCCGGTGGTGTGGGTGTCGGGGCCCGCCGGCAGCGGAAAAACCAGCCTCGTTGCCAGCTACGTCGAAAGCAGGGACCTTCCGTGCGTGTGGCTCCGGCTGGATGCCGGCGACTCCGATCCAGCAAGCCTTTACTACTTCCTCGCCCGCGCGGCCGAGGCGGCGGTTCCGGGGAGCGGGCAAGATCTTCCGCTGCTGACCCCTGAGTATGCGGCCGGGATGGCCGCGTTCACCCACAACTTTTTCTCGGCCCTGTTCGTCCGACTCCCTCCCGGATCGGTTCTCGTGTTCGACGACGTGCACGAACTGCCGGACCCCGCTCCCCTCTACCAAGCCGTTCTGGGGGCGGTGGGCCGCTCCACCCCTTCGTCCCGAATCGTGCTCGTAAGCCGCACGGGGGTCCCTGGGCCGTTCGCGCGGATGCGGGCGAATCGACAGGTGCTCGAGCTCGGGCCGGCGCTGTTACGGCTCACCCTGGAGGAGTTCGGCGCGGTGGCCATCCAGGCCGGGCTCCCGGCGGGGGATGCAACCCTTTTGGCCCGGCTGCACAAACGGGTGGACGGGTGGGCAGCCGGTCTCCACATCCTCGTGGAGGCTGCGCGGGGAAACGGCTTTCCGGCCCTGGATCCGGACGGCGAGACGCCCCGGGAGGTGTTTGAGTATTTCGGGTCCCAGGTCTTCCAAGGGCTCGACGGCACGACCCGATCGTTCTTGCTGAAGACGGCGTTTCTCCCTTCGGTGACCCCTGTCGTGGCCGCCGCCCTCTCGGGAGAAAACCAGGACCGGGCCGCCGAGATCCTGGAGGCGCTTCACCGGGGAAACCACTTCACCGAGCGGAGCCGTCAGACGCCGTCGACCTACACCTACCACCCCCTGTTCCGCGAGTTCCTGCAGGACCGGGCCCACACGGCCATGGGCCCGGAAGGCGTGCGCGGCCTGAAAGCCCGGGCGGGCTTCCTCCTCGAGAGCGAGGGGGAGACCGAGGCGGCAGCCTCCCTTTTCGCCCAAGCGCGGGAGTGGGAGGGGCTGGCCCGTCTCCTCCTGGAGCACGCCCCCCTCCTGGCGAGCCAGGGGAGGATGCAGACCCTGGAGACATGGATCTCCTGGTTGCCGGAGGATCGGTGCGCCGCCCAGCCCTGGTTCGAGTACTGGAGGGGCGTCTGTCGGCTCCCGGCAGACCCCCAGGCCGCGTTGGCCGCGTTCGAGCGGGCGTTTCGCGGCTTCCGCGCCCAGGACGAGCCGACCCCGGGGGCGCTCCTGGCGTGGGCTGGGGCCGTGGAGGCCATCGTCTGGGGGTTTTCGGACTTCTCCGCAGTGGGGACGTGGTTGGACGTGCTCCCGGAGGTGGCGGAGTCGCCGGAGGAGGTGCCCCAGGGAATTCCGGGCGTTCGGTTCGTGACCGGCGTGCTCACGGCCCTCGTGTTCGCCCGGCCCCGACACCCCGACCTGGAACGGTGGGAGAAACGGGCCCTCCAGCTCGCCGACACCTGCGGCGATCCCGAGGGCCGGGCGCGATTGCTGTTCCAGCTGGTCTTCGGGGGAGGCACCGGCGGCCGATCGGCCACGGCCAAGGTGGCGGCCAACGGCCTCCGGGGTCTGGCGAAGAGCGATCGCGTCCCGCCGTTCGCCCGGATCGTGGCGCTGTTCGGCGTGGGCATCGAGGCTTTCCTTTACGGCCCCTCGGCGGAAGACGCGCTGGCAGCGTTGGAGAACGCCCTGCGCCTTTCCCAGGACACCGGGGTGCGCCTGCTGGATTTCATGCTCCTCGGCTCGGCGGCCATGATGCACGGGGTCCAGGGGCACGCGGAGCAGGCCGAGACCTACGCCGAGCGGATGGGAGAGATCCTCCCCACGGCGCGGCCGTGGGACCGGGGTCTGTACCACCACGTGCTGGCCCTGAACGCCTTGCGCCGGGGCGACGCGGCAGGCGGGAAGGGCCACGCCGAAGAAGCGATCCGGCTGTGCATCGAGGTGGGAAACCGGTTCACCGAGGCCCAGGGCCGTGCCGCCCTGGCGTTGTCACGACACCGCGCCGGCAAGATCGGCGAAGCGCTTTCGGCACTCGAGGGGGCGGCTCGACTGTTCCGGGAGAGCGGGGCCGTGTACCAGGAGTTCGACGTCCTGTTGGCCCGGGCGGGGCTCCTCCTGGAGGCGCACCGGCCGGAAGAGGGCATCCGTCTTCTCCGGAAGGCGTTGGCGATGGGGCGGCGCTGCCAGTTCGCCCGACCGTACGGTTACGCATACCCTTGGCTGCCGATGCTGCTGACCCAGGCACTCGAGCGGGGGATCGAGGCCGACTACGCCCGTGAGCTGGTGGGCAGGGCCTCGGTCCGGCCGTCGGAACCACATTCGTTTGTCGAGAACTGGCCTTGGCGGCTGCGGATCTACACCTTTGGCCGGTTCGGCGTGACCCGCGACGGGGCCCCGGTGCGGGGAGGGGAACGGTCGAGCCGCAGACCCTTCGCGCTGCTCCAAGCCCTGGTGGCGTTCGGAGGCCGAAAGGTGTCCGCTTCGGCCCTGGGCGAGGCTCTGTGGCCGGATGCCGACGGAGACCTGGCCCACCGCTCCTTCGTCACCACCCTTCATCGCCTCCGGCGCCTTCTTGCCGTTCCGGAGGCGTTGGAGCTCAGGGACGGCCTCCTCTCGATCAACCCCCGCCTGTGTTGGGTGGACGCGTGGGCGTTCGAACGGCTGTGGAGTGCGGCCGAGAGGGCCCCGAACGATGGGACCCAGAAGGTTGCCCTGGGGCGACGGGCCATGGACCTCTACCGGGGGGCGTTCCTGGAGGCCGTGGACGAGTACTGGGCGGTGACCCGCCGGGAGCGCCTACGGAGCCGATTCCTTCGGGGCGTCGAACGGCTGGGCCTTCTCTTGGAGAAGGAGGGGAAGTGGGAGGAGGCGGTCCGGGTGTACCGCAGAGCCCTTGAGGTGGACCCCTTGATCGAGGAGTTCCATCGCCGCTTGATGAAGAGCCTGGCAGGGCTCGGACGCCCCGCCGAGGTGGCGGCAGCCTACCGGAACTGCGAACGGACCTTGCGCGGCGCCCTGGGGATCGAGCCGTCGGCCGAGACTCGGTCGGTGTTCGAACGCGCCATCCGCCGGTAAGAAACGCCTCGAATCCGCGACGCCTCCGGCGAGCCCCTCCCCCCGGCCCCGGACTTTCCCCTTTTCCCCTTCGTGCCCCTCTCCCATCTGTGGTGGCGCCCCCGCGCACCGCCGCACCCTTCCCCACGGCAGAGCACCCCTGTAACTCCGATGTAACCCCCTCCCTGGTACGGTATCCGCGAGGGGCGTAGGACCGCCTGGGATCTGCGCCTTTTCCAACTCCCCCACCCCGCAGGGAGCGAACCTCATGGTGGGCACGGCGTACGTGCTTCGGGTGTATCGGGGACCCGGTGGACCCCACACGCATGGTGGTGGTGGTCGAAAACCCGGAGGACGGTCGCTCCTCACCGTTCCATTCGGCCGAAGCCCTGTGGCAAGCCCTTTGGGAGGGAAGCCGGGAGGGGAAGGGGGAAACCGACATCGGGGAAGAACCGAGGGAGTGATCCGAACGCCCAGGGGATCGCCCGGGGCTCTGTACCCGGTCCCCAACCCATAAGGAGGGACGAGATGCGATTGAGGAATCTGACCGTAGCGGCACTCGTGTGCGCAGGCCTGGTCTGGGGAGCGACTCCCGGGTGGGGGGCGTGCACCAGCGAAACGATCGGCCCCAACGACTCCGCGTCGGGCTCGGTGGACACCCAGGACTGTCCGGACCCCGACGGCACGTACTACGATCTGTACTACGTGACCCTCCCGAGCGACGGCGTACTCACGGTGGACATGACCTCCTCCGAGTTCGACACCTATCTTTTGTTGTACGACGAGGCTCAAAATTGGCTGGCCGAGGACGACGACTCCGGGGGCGGCGGGGTCGGCGACGCCCAGATCGCGATGTCCCTTGCCGCGGGGACGTATGTCATCGTGGCCAACAACTCCGAAGTGGGTCAGACCGGAGCCTATGTGCTGGTCACCCGCTTCACCACGGGCAGCGGCGGGGAAGACGATGGAACCGAGGGAAGCGGCAGCGGAGGGAACGGGGGCAGCGGCGACGGCGGGAGCGAAGGGTCAGTCGATGGGACCACCGGCGACGTAGCGGACGTGTCGGGCTCCTGGACAGTCCATGAGACCGTGGACGGTTCGGATTGCGGCGAGGGTACGACCTCCGACAGCTACACCATCGCCGTGACCCAGAACGGCACTCAGCTGGCCGTGACGGCTCAAGGCAACACCTTTGCCGGAACGGTGAGCGGCAACACCCTCTCCTGGACCGGGAGCTATCCCGAGGAAGGGGGAACCACCACCATCACCAGCCTTCACCTCACCCTCGACGCCGCCGGGACCAGCGGCGGCGGCACCGTTTCCTGGACGTGGACCGACGGCACGGAAACGTGTTCGGGAACCACAGAGATCACGGTGAACCGAGCCGCGGCAGGGGAGAGCGGGGGCAGCACCGGTGACGCCACCACCGGGAGCACGGGCGGCGGCGGGGGAGGCTGCTTTTTGCAACAGGTGGGCGAAGGTCGGTGATCTCCTCGGGGCGGGGGCCGCCCCCCGCCCTACCGTTCGAGCCGCAGCACCACCAAGAGGGCCTTGCGCACCCAGGCACCGCCCGAGAGCCGGCGCACGAACACCCACTCGCCCGGGGTACGCAGGGCGTCCACCGGTCGGCCCTCGACCTCCAGGAGCAGATCGCCCACGAGTTCGTGCCCCCCGGCCAAGCGCACCTCCACGGGTACGGCCCGAACCCAAGGGGGGGGTGGAAGGGGATCGGAGGCAGCCTCGAGGGTCTCCACCGCCGCCACCTGCCGGGTTCCCACCAAGCAGAACCGGCCCTGAGCATCCCGGAACGGCACCACCGGCCCGGCCTCTTCCAGCAGCTGCCACACCGGCTGGGGGCCCGCGCCGGCGGGGGACATGGGGGCCACGAACAGCTCCCCCTCGGCCCGGGTGCCGTCCGCCAGGTACAGCCGGACCCGCAGAGGGGTCTTCTCCACCCGCAGCCGGCTCATGCGAGCCCCTCCCGTTCCTCCTCCGAGAGGAACCGGACGAACGGCTCCTTCACCACGGCCTTCTCGTAGGCCTCCCGCGGGGAGATGATCTTCTGCTCGAGCAGGGCCAGGATCGCGGTCTCCAGCGACTGCATGCCGTGCTTCTTGCCGGTCTGGATCGCCGACGGGATCTGGTAGGTCTTTCCCTCGCGGATCAGGTTCGAGATCGCAGGGGTGACGATCAGCACCTCCAGGGCCGCGATCCGGCCGGGCTTGTCCACCCGACGGAACAGGTTCTGGGCCACCACGGCCTTGAGGCTGTCGGCCAGGGTGGAACGGATCTGGGGCTGCTCCTCCGCGCTGAACACCTCGATGACCCGGTCCACGGTCTTGGCCGCGTTCTGGGTGTGCAGGGTCCCGAACACCAGGTGTCCGGTGGCGGCCGCCTCGATGGCGAGCGCGATGGTCTCCTTGTCGCGCATCTCGCCCACTAGAATGATGTCCGGATCCTCCCGCAGGGCCGCCCGCAGGGCCGCCGCAAAGCTGCGGGTGTGGGTGCCCACCTCTCGGTGGCTCACCAGGCACCCCTGGCTCTTGTGCACGAACTCGATCGGGTCCTCGATGGTGATGATGTTGTCGCGCCGATTCCGGTTGGCCTCGTCGAGGATGGCCGCGAGCGTGGTGGACTTGCCCGAGCCCGTGGGCCCGGTGACCAAAACCAGGCCCTTTCGCAGGTACGCCAGGCGGCGCACCGCGTCGGGAAGCCCCAGGTCCTCACAGGTGAGGACCTGAGAGGGGATGGTGCGGAACACCGCTGCCGCCCCGAACTTCTGTACGAAGTAGTTGGCCCGGAACCGAGCCACCCCTTCCAACTCGTAGGCGAAGTCCACATCGCCGGTCTCGTTGAATCGGGCCCATACCTCCTCCGGCGCGATCTCCCTGAGCAGGTCCCGAAGGCCCTCGTCGGTAAGGGGCTCGGCCTTGAGCTTCTTGAGCTCCCCGTGGATCCGCATGGCCGGCAGGTTCCCGGCCACCAAATGCAGGTCTGAAGCCCCTTGCTGGACCATGGCGCGGAAATACGCATCGAGTTTCGGCATGGCCGTCCTCCGTTCTTCGTGGCCGCGTGCTGCTCATCGGCCGACGGGAGCCGGGCCTTGAGGCCGGAGGGAGTCTCTCAGGCCCCTGCGGGGTCGTCTAGAGACTAGAAACTAGAAAAAACGGGGCTTCAGACCGTTGGGCGGGGGCTCTATCAGATCCCCGCCGGGCCGTACAACGGGAGGGGTAACGTTCGTTGGCCCGGGGCGTTGCCGCCTGGGGGCATGGGGCCTGCTTCCGGCCGCGCGCGGCACTCCACCAGACCCCATGCCCCAGCGAGGGTTTGGCGGCGGTTCGGGGAAGCGGCCCGCCGCCTAGCGGCCTAGCAACCCAGCCGCCCAACGGGCCGAAGGCCCCCGACCGACGACCAAAGACTGACCACCAACGACCGATGTGACTTGGAAGGGTTGACAGCCCCTGCGGCGGATGGCAACCTGACCGCGTTTCCTCAGTTCAAAACGGTATTTGGTGTCGCAAGACCTTGCGGAACGTCCACTCAAGGGGAAAGGAGGATCGCGATGAGAAGGTGGGGAACGACCGCAGTCGCGCTGGCCGCCGGAGCAGGGCTTCTCTGGATGACCGGGTGCGCCGGGCAGCAGGTGGTGAAGGAAGGGCCGGTGGCCTGCGCGCCCGAGGGCAAGATCGAGAAGCAGATCGCGCCCGAGGTGAGCCTGGAGGAGCTCACCTGCTTCATCAAGGATTACAAGAAGACCCCGTCGCTCCACTTCAAGGTGAGGATCAAGAACATCTCGTCCCAACCCCACCGGTATCGGGTGAACCTGTTCCTGGACGACGGTAAGGCGGTGGGCGGCCTGATCCCCCGGAAGGGCAAACCGCCGGTGGTGAAACCCGGCGAGGAGGCCAGCTTCACCTACCCGGTCAAGGGCCTCACCCGGCCCCCGGGCAGCCTCACCGTGCTCGTGAAGACTCTGGGTGACTGATCGCTACGATACGATCCGGACAAAAGGAGGAACTCCCATGCGGAAGAAGGCGGCGTTGTGGGCGTTGTGCGCGGCGGTGGCCCTGGCCGGCCCGGCCGCGGCCCGGACCACGTTCATTTCGATCGGCACCGGCGGTACCGGCGGGGTGTACTACCCCTACGGGGGCGGCCTGGCCGAGATCTGGTCCAAGTACGTGCCGGGCGTGAAGGCCGTGGCCGAGGTCACGGGCGCCAGCGTGGAGAACGTGAAGCTGGCCCACAAGGGCGAGACCGTGATCGGCGAGGTCATGGGCGACGTGGCCTACCAGGCGTATCGGGGCATCGGCAAGTTCCAGGGCAAGCCCCAGAAGATCCTGGCCATGGCGTGCATGTATCCCAACGTGCTCCAGATCGTGACCCTCAAGGGGTCGGGGATCAAGAACGTGACCGACTTCAAGGGCAAGCGGGTGAGCATCGGCGCACCCGGCAGTGGCACGGCGTTCATGGCCGAGCTCGTCCTGAAGACCCTGGGTGTGCCCCTGGACAGCTTCAACGTGTTCCGGCTGTCGTTCAACGAGACCGCCAACGCCCTGCGGGACGGCACCATCGACGCCGGATTCTGGGTTGTCGCTCCGGGCACCAGCTCCATCATGGACCTGGCCACCACCCACGCCATCGAGATCGTGGGCTTCACCCCGGAGCAGCAGAAGAAGGTCGAGGAGGCCTTCGACTACTACTCGGCCTGGACCCTGGAGGGCGGGGTGTACCGGGGCGTGGACAAGCCCGTTCCCACCCTGAGCGTGTGGAACGTGATCATCTGCCAGAGGGATCTGCCCGAGGATCTGGTGTACCAACTGACCAAGACCCTGTTCGAGCACACCGACTACCTGGAGCAGATCCACCCGTTCGCCAAGTACACCACCCCCGAAAACGCGGTGGGCAAGTCCCCCATCCCCTTCCACCCCGGCGCCATCCGGGCGATCGAGGAGAAGGGGATCAAGGTGCCCGCCAAGCTGCGGCCCTAACCCGGCGCAAGGGATGAGGCGCCCCCCGGCCCGGCCGGCGCTGACCGCGCTGGCCGGGCTGTTTGCTGTGATCCTGTGGGTCTGGTCCGCCGGCCCCGGCGGAGTGGAGCTGGCCGTGGTGCCGGTGCGGGGGGGCCCGCCCCTGTGGGTGGGGGTGCTTGACCCGGGGGAGCGGTTCACGCTCCACTATGTGCACTCGGTGGACCGGGAACCGATCTGGGAGGTCCATTCCGTGGACGCGGCGGGCCGCATCTACGTGGAGGACGAACGGTTCGTGATGGTGGGCGCCGGCATGGGTGACCTGCCCGGCCGGGGGCGGTGGACCGGCTCGGGAGGGCTGCAGGTGATCGAGGGAATGCACTACCCCGTGGGCGAGTTCGTGCTCCGGGTGGGGAGCCCCGGCGTGGATCACACCATCGAGTGGAAGGGCACCGCGGTGAACCTCTCGGAGCGGGTGCCGGGGGAGCCGGTCCGGTTCACGGCCCGGCCGGTGCCGCGCCTCACCCGGTGGGTCCGAACCCTGCTGCGGCCCGCGGCCGACCCCCTTGTCGCCAACCCGGCGACAAAATAGGTTCTTTCTAGCGGGCCGAAGGCCCCCCCGACCGGCGACCAACGACTGACGACCAACGACCGAAGTTCCCGGGAAGGATGCCTGACATGGACCAAGCCACCCCGTTTTCCCGCACCGTCGGCCGGGTGGTCACCGTGCTGGCGGTGGCCCTGAGCCTGTTCCAGATCTACACCGCAGGGCTCACGGCCCTGACCGCCCTGATCCAGCGCTCGGTGCACCTGGGCGCCATCCTATGCCTGGTGTTCCTGATCTATCCCCCGTTCCGGAGGGTGCGCAAGGACCGGTTCAACCCCTGGTGGGTCCTTGACCTCGGGCTGATCGGGCTCACCCTGTACTGCGTGCTCTACCTGGACTTCAACCTGCTGGCGATCTTCGAGCGCCAGGGCGACTGGCTGCCCCAGGACGTGTGGGTGGGGGTGATCGGGACGCTCTTGGTGCTGGAGGCCTGCCGCCGGGTGATCGGGTGGGTCATGGCCGGGATCTGCGCCCTGTCGCTCCTCTACGCGTATTTCGGGCCCTACATGCCCGACGTGATCATCCACAAGGGCTACAGCGTGGAGCGCATGGCCACCACCCTGTGGCTCACCACCGAGGGCATCTTCGGCATCCCCATCGGGGTGGCCGCCACCTTCGTGTTCATCTTCGTGCTGTTCGGGGCGTTCCTCGAGGTGAGCGGCGGGGGGAACTTCTTCATCGATCTGGCCCACGCCCTCACCGGTCGGTTCAGTGGGGGGCCGGCCAAGACCGCGGTGATCGCCAGCGGGTTCATGGGCTCGGTCTCGGGCTCGGCCGTGGGCAATGTGGTGGCCACCGGCTCGTTCACGATCCCCATGATGAAGCGGGTGGGCTTCAAGCCCCACGTGGCCGGGGCCATCGAGGCGGCTGCGAGCACCGGCGGCCAGCTCATGCCGCCCATCATGGGGGCGGGCGCGTTCCTGATGGCCGAGTTCACGAACACCAGCTACCTCGAGATCATCAAGGTCGCGTTCGTTCCGGCCGTGCTGTACTACTTCACCGTGCTCCTGTTCGTGCATTTCGAGGCCAAGAAGACCGGCCTCCACGGCCAGGCCAAGGAGAACCTGCCCAAGGCCTCGAAGGTGCTGGCGGAGAACCTCCACTTCCTGATCCCGGTGGCCGTTTTGGTGGCCGCGCTGCTCGCCCACGTCTCGCCCATGAAGGCCGGGTTCCTGGCCGTGGTGAGCGTGTGGGCGGCGAGCCTGATCCGGGCCAAGAGCCGCATGGGCCCCCGGAAGCTCCTGGAGGCCCTGGAGAAGGGCGCCCGAGGCGCGGTGGTGGTGTCGGTGGCGTGCGCGGCGGCCGGCATCATCGTGGGCATGGTGTCCCTGACGGGCATCGGGCTGAAGTTCAGCGGGCTCGTGCTGGAGTTCTCGTTCGGTCACGAGATCCTGGCCATCCTCCTGATCGGGCTGGCCTCCCTGGTGCTGGGGATGGGGCTGCCGGTGACGGCCTCGTACATCGTGCTGGTGATCCTGGCCGGCCCGGCCCTGGTGGAGCTGGGGGTGCCGCTCCTGGTGGCCCACATGATCGTGTTCTGGTACTCCCAGGACGCCAACGTGACCCCTCCCGTCAGCCTGGCCAGTTTCGCCGGCGCGGGCATCGCGGGCGCGCCGCCCATGCAGACCGCGTTCGTGTCGTGGAAGCTGGCCAAGGGGCTCTACATCATCCCCATCGTCATGGCGTACCGGCCCCTGCTCATGAATGGGCCCGCATTGGAGGTGGCCGCCACCATGGTGGCCACCGCCGCCGGGCTGGCCGCGTTCGCCGCCGCGCTGGACCGGTACCTGTTGCGGGCGGCCACCTGGATCGAGACCGGGCTGTTCGCGGCCGCGGCGCTCGCCTGCTTCTGGCCGTCGTTGTGGACCGACGCGGTGGGGTACCTGCTGCTGGCCGCGGCCGTGACCTCCCAGATCCTGCGGGGTCGGAGCGCGGCACCGGCAGCCGCGTGAGCGCGCGGAAGCCTCGTCAGGTCCCTGCGGATTAGAGACTAGAAACTAGGCTTTTGGGCCGCACGCGGCTCTCCAGCAGACCCCATGCCCCCCGAGGTCTTGGCGTCGGCGCTCAGGAGCCGCCTGGCCACCCAGCGGGCCGAAGGCCCCCGACCGACGACCAACGACTGACGACCGACGACCGAAGTGACATGGACGGATTCCGCTTCACCCTCCCCTACTCGCCCCGAATCCAGGACATCAACTACGGCGGGCACGTGTCGTATGCGGCGGTGCTGTACTACTTCCAGGACGCCAGGATCGCGTACCTGGCCCGGCTCGGCCCGTTCTCCGAGACCGACGTGGGCGGGGGGTGCGCCCTGATCATCCCCGAGGTGCACGTGCGGTACCGGGCCGAGATGTTCCTGGGCGACCCCCTGGAGATCGGGGTGCGGATCCGGGAGATCCGACGCTCGAGCCTGACCATGGAGTACCGGATCGAGCGGGAGGGAGAGGTCGCGGCCGAAGGGGAGACCCCGCTCGTGGTGTTCCACTACGCCTCCCGGTCGGTACGGCGGGTGCCCGATGCCCTGCGCACGGCCGTGGCCGGGTTCGAGGGGCTGCCGGTGCCCGCGTGAGCCCCGAACCGACCGGCTGGCTCTTGGCCGTGGACGTGGGGCTTCGAACCGGGCTCGCCCTGTTCTCCGAGGACGGTCGGCTGCTGTGGTGCCGGACCCGGCATCTGCCGGACCGGACGAGGCTCCGCCGGGCGATCCGGGGGCTGCTGGCCCAGCTGCCCGACCTACGGTGGGTAGTGCTGGAGGGCGGGGGGCCGCTGGCCGAGCTTTGGCACCGCGAGGCCCGACGCCGGGGTCTGTGGGTTCGGATCACCCAGGCCGAGGTGTGGCGCAGGGACGTGCTGTTGCCCCGGCAGCAGCGAACCGGCGCCGGCGCGAAGCGCTCGGCCCTTTCGCTGGCCGAGCGGGTCGTGAGGGCATCGGGCGCGCCCCGGGCCACCCCGCTGCGGCCCGACGCGGCCGAGGCCG
>JAADGT010000135.1 GCA_013152215.1 Deltaproteobacteria bacterium | reverse complement strand
CTCTCCACCACCACCTCGAACACGAGCCGGGTCAGGGCGAGCCCGGCCATGGCCGAGCGGTTCTTCAGCTGGGTGGGGCGGTCCAGGGGGGTCTCGGTGAGGTCGTCGTAGAGCTCCTGGGCCCGGTCCAGGCCCAGATCCGGGTGCAGGGCGTGGAGCACCGGGACCGGCGCGGTGTTCACGTTGACCTTGGGATCCGCCCTCACGTCCAGGTAGGGCCGCACCGCCGCCACCACCTCGGGGGTGAACCCCTCGATCTTGCCCAGCTCGTCCACGTCCGCCAGCGGTCGGTTGGGAACCGGGTGTTCGGGATTGTCCTCGTACAGGCCGTCGGTGTTGGCGTCGATCCAATCCACCAGAGCCTCCACCAGGCCGTCCGGGTCCGCGTCCGCGGGGGCCGCGGCCTCGAAGAGCCGCCGCAGCGCCTCCACGCGCGATGCCAGGGGCTCCCCGCGATCGTTCAGGACCGCTCCCAGCGGAAACCGGCCGTACAGGTCGTGCACCGACACGGCGAGCACCCCGTCCCCCAGCGGGATCGGAGGGATCACGTCGGCCCAGGATTCGCCCCGGTGGTCCACCTGGTTGTCCCGGGCGTCGGCCCGCAGAAGGGCCGAGCCCACCGCGATGCCCGAGCGCAGCAGGGCATGGGCCTGGAGGGCGTCACGGAGATTCGCCGCGGTGCGGGCCTCCACCCGGGCCTCCCGGAGGAACTCAACCACCACGATGGAGAGGAGGCTGACCAGGAGCAGCACGAGCAGCAGGGCGGCGCCCCTCTGGCGGCTCACGGCAGCCTCCGGCGGGAGTACAGGGGGGTGGCGGTGCGCAGCATCCGTTCGTGGTCCTCGTCCGGTCCCCATGCGATCTCCAGCGACACGGCTTCGGGCAGGAACGGCTCCTCCTCCCGGATGCGGCTGTCCCACGACTCGGTCCACTCCGTGCCGTCGTAGCACCGCACCTGGAAGCGCAGCACGTTCTCCAGCACGGCATAGGCCAGCCCCCCCTCCTCGATGTCCTCGTCGGGGTCGGCCTCCTCCCTCCGCACCAGCCGTAGCACCCCGTCCTCGTCGGCCTCCAGGGTGTACCGAAGTTCCACGGGCCCCCCGGGGCGGAGCCCCGGAATCGGCGCGAGGCGGGTGGTGAAGGTCAAGGTCGTGTTCCCGTCGGCGTCCGGCTCCACCACGAACCCGGTGGCCGGCGCCCGGCTCGCGGACACCAGGGCCCCGGAGATCTCCGTGGCCATCCGATCAAGGACGAGGGCCGCCTGGTGCACCTCGGCCGTGGCCTGCGACGAGCGGTCCCGGCTGCGCACGGCCCCGGAGTAGGTCCCCTGGACCAGGGAGAGGACCAGGGCCAGCAGGGCCAGGGTCACCACCACCTCGATCAGCGTGAATCCCCGGTTCAGGGCTCCTCCTCCTCTGCCCAGGCGTAGTACACCAGTTCCATGGACTCCCGACGGTTCCCTTCGGGCCAGGCCACCGTGATGCGCACCAGACGGACGTTCTCGAACTCGGTGGTCTCGGATTGCCGTTCCCAGGTGAACCCCGGGAACTCCTCGAACTCCCCTTGGTCCGACCCCAGGGGAGGAAGCCCGTCCACCTCGGTGCGGGTCAGGATGTCCCGGGCCAGGAGGGTGGCGGTCATCAGGCGGCGGGCGCGGGCCTCCTGTTTCAGGGCCGATGCGTGGGCCACCAGCAGCGCCGTGAAGCTGGCGCCCAGCACGGCCAGCGCCACCAGGAGCTCCAGGAACGTGAACCCCCTACGGCCCCTCAACCCGTCCCTCCAGGATCTCGGCGCGGCCGAGCAGGGGGTGAACCACCACGGTCATCTCCTGGTCGTCCCCGATCTCGAAGTGAATCCACGTGGGGGTGGCGTAGCCCTGGGGAAGGAAGCGGGTGAGGGCCCGGCCGCTCGAGACCGTGCCCTCGAGGGCGGTCTGCACGTCGCGGAACCGCACGCCCTCGGGAAGGCGGGTGGGCTTGACCGGAAGCCCAGGAGCGTCCACGTAGTCCCCGGTCTCCGGGTCGAACTCCCCGGCCCGGTACGACTGCTCCTCCAGGTCGTAGATCAGAGCCAGGCTTTTTTTTTGAACGCGGACTCTTCGTGGAGGACCTGGACCGAGGCGGCCAGGCGCCTCAGGGCTTCCTTGGCCCGGATCCCTGCGGGGCGGGGGAGGCGGGGCAGCAGGACCGCCGTCAGAAGGGCGAGAAGAAACAGGACGACCGCGAGCTCGATGAGGGTGAACCCCCGGCAGGAGCGGCTCACTCGTCCTCCCAGTTGGTGATGTCGGCGTACTTGCCCTCACCGCCGGGCTCCCCGTCGGCGCCGTAGGAGAACAGGTCGAAGTCGCCGTGGTTCCCGGGCGAGATGTACATGTAGGGGTTGCCCCACGGGTCCTTGGGGATGGTCCCCTTCTCGAGGTACCCGCCCTCGCGCCAGTTCTGGGGAATCCGCCCCACGGTGGGCTTGCGCACCAGGGCCTCCAGCCCCTGCTCGGTGGAAGGGTAGAACCCGTTGTCCACCTCGAACTGATGCAGGGCGTCCTCGAGCACCCGGATCTGCACCTTGGCGGCCGTGCGCTTGGCCTCCTCGCCACGGCCGAACAGACGGGGCATCACGATGCCGGCCAGGAGCCCGAGGATCACCAGGACCACGAGGAGCTCGATCAGGGTGAAACCGGCTTCGGGCCGGCGGAATCGGGTCTGCATCGGGTCTCCGGGAACGTCAGCCCACCAGTTGGCTCATCTCGAAGATGGGCAGGAGGATCGACAGGACGACGAACCCCACCGCCGCCCCAAGGGCCAGGATCATAATGGGCTCGATCAGGGAAGTCAACGTGGCCACGGCCGCCTCCACCCGGGCCTCGAACGCATCGGAAACCTTCAACAAAAGGGTGTCCAGCGCCCCGCTCTCCTCCCCCACGGCCACCATCTGGCACACCACCGGCGAGAACTCCCCGGTGCCCCGCAGGGCCTGGCTCAGGCTGCGCCCCTCCCGCACCTCGTCCCGGGCCCGCTCCACCGCCTCTTCCAGCACGGCGTTGCCCAGCACCGACTTGGAGATCTCGAGCGCCGTGAGCAGCTCCACCCCGCTGGCGAGCAGGGTGCCCAAGGTGCGTGCGAACCGGCTCACCGCCACGGTGCTGAGGAACCGGCCGATGGCCGGGGTGCGCAGCCACAGCCGGTGCAGGGTGCGGCGGCCCCGGGGGGTTCGGCCGTACCGCCGCAGCAGCAGCCACCCTCCGAGCGCCAGGGCCACGCCCACCCACCAGTAGGCCCGGAACCATGCGCTGGTGGCGAGCAGGAGACGGGTGGGCAGGGGCAGCGCCTGGTGTAGGTCCTCGAAGATCCGGGTGACCCGGGGCACCACGTAGGAGAGGAGGAACCACAGGATCCCCGTACCCAGGAACCCCATGAGCAGGGGGTACACCAGGGCCGACTGGAGGCGTCGCCGAAACGCCACCGAGTCCTCCAGGAAGTCGGCCAGCCGGCCCAGGACCACCGGCAGGGTCCCGCTGGCCTCGCCCGAGCGCACCATGTTCCGGTAGATGGGGGGGAACGAGGAGGGGTGCTCGCCCAGCACCTCATGGAACGCCTTGCCCTCGTTCACCCCGGCCCGGATCTGGCTCAGCACCCGGCGGGTACGCTGGTTCTCGGTCTGCTCCAGAAGCCCGGTGAGGGCGCCCACCAGGGGCAGGCCCGCATCCAGCAGGGTGGCCAGCTGTCGGGTGAGCAGGGCGAGCTCCACCGGCGAGACGCCCCGGCCGGGGAAGAGCCGGGATCGGCGCTGGGGTTCGTGCTCGGCCCGCGCCACGGGGGTTACCCGGTTGGCGAACACCCCCTGGCGCCTGAGGGTCTGCCGGGCCGCCCGGGGGCCTTCGGCGTCCACCACGCCGCGAACCGGTTTCCCCCGGGCGTTGATGCCCTCGTACTCGAACACCGGCATGGCGGCTCCCTACAGCACCTCGTCCTGGGTGACCCGCAGCACCTCTTCAGCGCTGGTGATGCCCGCCGCCACCTTGCGGGCCCCGTCCTCGCGCAGGGTGATCATGCCGGACCGGCGTCCGGCCTCCTTGATGGACACCGAGTTGGCCCGCTGCATGACCAGCTCCCGGACGGCGTCGTCCACCGACAACAGCTCGTAGATGCCGGTCCGGCCGCGGTACCCGGTGTGGCGGCACTCCGGACACCCCACCGGCCGGTAGAGCGGCCCGGCGAACGAGGGGTCGAGCCCGAGCTCCTCCAGGGCCCCGGCCGGGGGATCGTAGGCCTCCCGGCAGGCGGGGCACAGCACCCGTACCAGCCGCTGAGCCAGTACGGCCAGGATCGACGAGGCCACGAGGAACGGCTCCACCCCCATCTCCACCAACCGGGTCATGGCCCCGGCCGCGTCGTTGGTGTGCAGGGTCGAGAACACCAGATGCCCGGTCAGGCTGGCCTGAATCGCGATCTCCGCGGTCTCCGCGTCCCGGATCTCCCCCACCATGATCACATCGGGGTCCTGGCGGAGGATCGAGCGGAGGCCCGCGGCAAAGGTCAGGTCGATCTTGGGGTTGACCTGGATCTGCCCGATGCCCTGGAGCTGATACTCGATGGGGTCCTCGACCGTGATGATGTTCACGTCCCGGGAGTTGATCCGGGACAGGGCCGCGTACAGGGTGGTGGTCTTTCCTGAGCCGGTCGGCCCTGTGACCAGGAGGATCCCGTGGGGCTTCCGGATCAGGTTCTTAAACGCCTCGAGCCGTTCCCCCTCGAGCCCCAGTTGCTCCAGGTCCAGGAGCACGGCCGACTTGTCGAGCAGCCTCAGGACCACCCGCTCCCCGTGGGCCGTGGGCAGCACCGACACCCGGATGTCGATGTCCTTGCCCGCGATTTTGATCCGGATTCGGCCGTCCTGGGGCAGCCGCTTCTCGGCGATGTCCAGTCCGGCCATCACCTTGACCCGGCTCGTGATCGGCGCCTGCAGCGCCTTGGGCGGGGTGAGCACGGGGTAGAGCACCCCGTCGATCCGGTACCGGATCTGGAGCTCCCGCTCGAACGGCTCGATGTGGATGTCGCTGGCCCGATCCTTGACCGCCTGGAACAGGATGCCGTTGACCAGCCGGATCACCGGCGCCTCCTCGGCCGCGTCCAGCAGGTCCCGGGGCTCCTCCAGCTCCTGGGCGAGGCCCTCCAGGCTTCCCTCGGCCAGCTCCTCCATGATCTCCTCGGCCCGGTCCGAGCCCTCCTCGTACACCCGGTTGACCGCCTGCTCCAGGGCTGCGGACGGGGCCACGACCGCGCGGAGCGGCCGGCCGAACAGCACCCGCAGGTCGTGGAGCACCCGGGTGTCCGTGGGGTCGGCCACGGCCACCACGATCCGCTCCCCGTCCTCCTCCACGGGAAGGCACCGATGACGCCGAGCGAACGAGATGGGCACCCGTCTCACCCAGGCCGCGGGCACCTCGGCCGTGCGGATCTCCCCGATCCACTCGAGGCCGTAGGCTTCGGCCAGGGCCCTGGAGACCTCCCGGTCGTCCGCCAAGGCCAAGCCCCGGAGGGCCTCCAGCGCCGACACGCCCCGCTCGGCCGCCGCCTCGCGGACCTGCGCGGCCTCGTCCGGGGTCAGCAGGCCCCGGGCCTCCAAGGTGGGCAGGATGTCCAGGCCGCTCACGGTTGGGCCGGCTCCGCCTTGGGTGCAGGTGCGGGGGGGGCGCCGTTGCGCTCCATCGCGCCACGGTCGAAGGTGGCCCGCTTCTCCCGCGTGATCTCGGTGATCTGGTCCATGGTCCGGATGATGTGGGGGGTGAGGAAGATCAGCAGGTTCGTCTTCTGGTTCGCGTTGGACGAGGTGCGGAACAGGGCGCCCAAGAACGGGATGTCGCCCAGGCACGGCACGCTCGACACGTTGACCTGGGTGTTGTCCTTGATGAGCCCGCCGATCACCACCGTGGTCTGATCCTTGACCACCACCGTGGTCTTGGCCGACCGGCGGGTGGTGGTCGGCGCGTTCGTCGAGGTGCCGGTGGTCGTGCTGACGATCTGGCTGATCTCCTGGAACAGCTTCAGCTTGACGTAGTCGTCGTCGTTGATCTGGGGGGTGATCCGGAGGGTCAGCCCCACGTCCCGGTACTCGAACGTGAAGATGGGGTTGCCGTTGGTGTCGAACTTCTGGCTGGTCTGGAACGGGATGTTGTCGGAGACCACGATCTCGGCCTCCTCGTTGTCGGTGGTCAGGATGTGGGGGGTGGACAGCACGTTCACGTCCCCGCTCTTCTGCAGGGCCCGGATCAGGGCCCCCACGTTCAGGAACGTCTGATTGTTGAAGGTGATCGTGCCCTTCACCGCCCCAAGGAACAGACCCGTGGGCAGGTTCAAGGGGTTCTGCATGAGGGGGGTGATGGTGCCGAAGTTGGTGCCGCCGAACACATTGGGCTGATCCCGGGAGATGTCGTTGACGCTCCGCCACTCCACCCCCAGCTCCAGGGACTTCTCGTAGCTCATCTCCAGGATCGCCGCCTCCACCAGCACCTGGGGTCGGCGCACGTCGAGCTTCTCGATCACGGCGGTCAGGGTCTCGTAGTCCCGGGGGCTCGCGATGATCACCAGGGAGTTGGTGGCCTTGTCCGCCGTGATCTGCACCGGCTCCTCGAACTCCACCGGCACCTCGGTCACCCTGGGACGCTTGACCTGGGGCTGGCCGGGCTTTGCCTTGGTCCCGGCCGACTTGGAGATGGCCGTGAGCACCGAGGCCACGTTCTCGGCGTCGGCGTACTTGAGGTAGTACACGTTGATCTTGCCCGAGCCCCGGGGGATCTCCACGTCCAGGGCCTTGATCATCTTCTTGATCTCGGCCAGGGTCTGGGGGTCGGCGATCACGATCAGGCTGTTCGTGCGGGAGTCCGGGATGATCTTGACCGAGACCTGCTCGGCCTGCACCTGGACGTTCGCCTTGCCCCTGGGGGTGGGCCTGCGCCGCACGGTGCGCCCCTTCTCGGTCACGGCCTGGCTGAGGTTCTTGGCCAGCGTCTCGGCCGCGGCGTATCGGATCGGGATCACCTCGAACACCGTGTCCACGGTCTTCACGTCGAGGGCGTCGATGATCTTCACGAGCCGCTCGATGTTGGACAGGGAGTCGGTGAGGATCAGGGTGTTCGTGGGGGCATAGGCCACCACCGAGGAATCCTTGGAAACCAGGGGGGCCAGGATTCCCGCCACGGTCTCGGCCTGCACGAACTTGAGCGGCAGCAGCCGGGTCACGAACCGCTCCCCGGGCTCGACCCCCTCCTCCATCGTCTCGATGCTCGTCTGCTTTGCCTCGCGGGTGGCCACGATCTTGTAGACCTTGTCCGTGACCGGCGCGATGGTGAACCCCTTCACGTTGAGGATGGCCTGGAACACCTGGTAGGCCTCCTCCGGCGTCACCTTGCCCGGGGCGATCACCGTGATCTTGCCCCGGACCTTTTCGTCCAGGATGAAGTTCCTGCCGGTGAGCTCCGAGATGAACTGGACCACCGCCTCGATCTCGGCGTCCTTGAAGTTCATGGTGATCGTCTTGGGCGCGGCGGACGCCGCCGTGACCCAGGCCGCGAGGACAAGCGCGATGGCAGGGGCGAGGATTCGTCGCATTCGGTCACCGGATCTCGTAGGTGAAGGTTTGGTTCTGGTTCCTGCGCACGAGGTCGATCTGGATGGACGTCTCGTCCTTGAGCCGCTGGTAGACCTCGAAGGCCTGTTCCGGGCCCAGGAGCTCGATCCCGTTGATCCGTTTGATGACGTCGCCGTTCTGGAGCCCGATCTTGGCGAACAGGCTGCCGGGCCGGATGGCGAACACCTTGAACCCGTCGGGCTGGCCGTTGGTGAAGTTGGGGACCACCCGGATCTGGGTCAGCAGCTTGCTCATATTGGCCTGAGCCTGCTCGATCTCCCGGGCGTCGATGATCCACTTGCCCTCGGCCACCTTGCGGACGGTGCCCCCGTCCGGTTCGGAACGGGCGGTTCCCCCTCGTTGCGGACGCCGCCGAGAGGTTCGTGCCCGGTCCTCCTTGGGCTTGGGCCGAAACAGCAGGATCTCCTCTTCCTTGTCGCCCCTGCGGATCCGGATCCGGTCCCGGAGCACGGCGGCCAGGGTCGCCCCGTCTGCGACGTCCTCGCCCTCCCGGACCACCTTCACGTTCTTTTGTGCGTCTTGGATCACCGCAAACGACCGGCCCCCGTCCACCACCACGGTGCCGAGGAGCGTCAGGTTCAGGGGCGAGAGGGGGACGGGCGCGGGAGGGGGTTCGGTCGGGGGCGGCGTGGTGGTCGGGGCGGCCGGCTCAGGTGCGGGGTGGGCGTTGAAGAGGTTCCGTTGTTC
>JAADGT010000092.1 GCA_013152215.1 Deltaproteobacteria bacterium | reverse complement strand
GGTGGCGAACGCGGCGACCTCCACCACCGCGCCCGTGGAGGCCGGTGATCCCGCGGCCACGTCGGCCGAGAGCCCCAGGCGAACCACCGGCACGGCCGGCCGGCGCCACCCGGCGCAACCGGACGAGAGGAGGGCCAGGACCAGGGGCAAGGCGAACAGGGCTCTCACGGTAGGTCCTCCTCGAGGGGGGTCTCCCACACGATCCGGGACGGGCTCTCCCCCAGGTCCCGGGCCACGGTCTCCAGCCGGCCGGCCGCGGCCTCGATCCGGGCCAGCGCCCGGAGGGCGGCCACGGCGGTCCGCTCGGCTCCTCGGTCGGCCGATTGGGCCGCCGCAGCGACCTGGTCCGCCGCCTTCCCCAACTGATCCGTCGCCCCGGTCAGACGCGCCTCCACCCGGTCGAGGCGGGCCTTCAGGTCCAACGCTGCCACCTGCTCCTGCAAGGCCTGGGCGGCGAGCCTCACTTGCCGGGCCGACTCGGAGAGGTCCGCCAGGGTCTGGGGAACGGCCGGGTCGGCCAGCAGGTCGTCCACCCGGCCGGCCGCCCGTTGCCAGGTGCCCACGGTCTGCTCCGCGCTGGCCAGGATCCGGTCGATCCTCGGGCCGGCCAGCACCGCCTCCAGGCGGTCGGCCACCCTCCGTAGGGCGTCCGCCGCGGCGGCTGCCTGCCGGGCGGCCTGGGGGATGCCCGAGCCGTTCACCAGGAGCCGCAGATCGCTCGCCAGACCCGGCAGGTCTGCCGAGCGAAGGTCCGCCACCAGGCCGGCCACGTCGGAGGCCAGGTGGGTCAGGAACGACGGGGCCGAGGGGATGTAGTCCGGCGGCGGGGGAAAGGGGAGCCTCGGTTCCGGCGATTCCAGGAGCTCCAGGTCCACGAACGCCGCGCCGGTGATGCCCACCGTGCCCAGCCGGGCCCGCATGCCCGGGCGGACCTGGAAGGTGGGGTCGATCTCGAGCCGCACCTCCACGTGCTCCCCGTCCGGGGCGACCCGGATCGCGTTCACCCGGCCCAGGGGAACCCCCCGGAACTTCACGGGCGAACCCACGTCGAGCCCCTGCACGCTCTCTGCGAAATAGGTCACGTAGGTGCGGTACTCCTTCCACACCCGGCTGGCTCCCAGCCACAGAAGAGCGCCGGCCAGCAGCAGGAACCCCATGATCAGGAACAGCCCTACCTTGAACCGGGTGGACTCACTCGCCACGGGGGCCTCCTTTCTTCAGCCCGTCGGGCCGGGGCGGCTCCCGCCGGAAGAAGGCCCGCACGGCCGGATCCGGATGCTCGTCGCGCAGCCGGGCGGGGACCCCTTCGGCCCGGATGCCGGCCACCTCCCGGTCGATCAGGATGCACCGGTCGGCCACCGCGAACGTGCTGGCCAGGTCGTGGGTGACCAGGAGCACGGTGATGCCCAGGTCCCGCCGCAGGCCCAGCACCAGTTCGTCCAGCTCCGCCGCGGTGACCGGGTCGAGGCCGGAGGAGGGCTCGTCCAGGACCAGGATCGGCGGGTCCAGGGCCATGGCCCGGGCCACCCCGGCCCGCTTGCGCATGCCTCCCGAGATCTCGTTGGGGAACCGGGACTCCGCATCGGCCAGCCCCACCTGCGAGAGCTTGAGACACGCCAGGATCCGGGCCGTGGACTCGGGTAGCTCCGTCTGGGCCCGTATGGGCAGCATCACGTTCTCGGCCAAGGTCAGGTCCGCAAGCAAGGCCCCGGTCTGGAACAGGACCCCCAGGCTCCGGGACACGTGGGCCCACCGGTCCGGAGAGCTGCGGGTCATCGATACCCCTGCGATCTCCAGGTCCCCGGCCAAGGGCGGCAGGATGCCGATCAGGGTCTTCAGGATCGTGGTCTTGCCGGAGCCGCTTCCGCCCAGGATCGCGAAGATCTCCCGGGGCCGCACCTCGAAGCTGAGGTTCCGGAGGACGGGCTGGCCGTCGTAGCCCACGCTCAGGTTCGTCGCCTTGAGGACCGGGGCCGGCTTCATGGTCAGAACGGGAGGTACGCCAGGATCACGGCGAACAGGGAGTCCAGAAGGATCACCAGGAAGATGCCGGTCACCACGGCCGAGGTGGCGGCCCGGCCCACGGCGTTGGCACCCCCGCGCACGCCGAGCCCCTTGAAGCAGCCCACGGCCGCGGCCACGGTGCCGAACACGCATCCCTTGGCCAACCCCACGAGCAGGTGCTGCAGGGTCAGCACGGCCCGCGTCTCCTCCAGGTACTGGGCCGCTGTCAGGTCCATGGCGAACACCCCCACCGCCAGCCCGCCGAGGACCCCGGCCAGGTCGGAGATCAGGATCAGCACCGGCATCGACACCGCCACGGCCGCCACCCGGGGCACCGCCAGGAACTCCACCGGATCGAACCCCATGGTGGTGAGGGCGTCCACCTCCTCGTCCACCACCATGGCCCCCAGCTCCGCCGCATACCCGCTGCCGGAGCGGCCGGCCACCAGGATCGAGGTGATCACCGGGCCCAGCTCCCGCACGATGGCCAGGGCCACCATGTCGGCCACCAGCAGCTGGGCCCCATAGGGCTTGAGCTGGAGCGAGCCCAGGAACCCCAGGATCAGCCCCAGCAGTGCCGCGCTCAAGGCCACGATGGGCACGGCGTCCACCCCGGCCCGGTCCACGAACCGGAGCATCTCGGACAGCCGGAGCCGCGACCGCAGCAGGCACGAGAACGAGCACAGGACCAGCCCGCCGGCGAAGGAGAACAGCCGGCGCATCTCGGTCAGGAGGTACAGGGCGTTCGTGCCCACCTGCATCACCAAGCCGGGCTGGGGAGGACGCCCGGGCAGCCTGCGGCAGGCCAGCTCCTCCCAGTCCACGGCCGAGAGCATGGCGGCCACGGATCCCTCGGCCCCGGTGATCCGAAGGCGGCGCCCCCGGGGCCGGAGCTCCCGGTCGAGCTCCACCAGCACGGCCAGGGCCGCGGTGCCGAGGTGGGTCACGGCCGATAGGTCGAGCACCAGTTCTTCGGAGCCCGTGCGGGCGTGCGCCCGCAGCGCCGTGCGCAGCTCGGCCGCCCGGTCGGCCGAGAGCCGGCCTTCGATCGCCAGGGGGGCGGCGTCACTCTGCCCGGACGGGGAAACTCCGAATCGGCCCATGTGCCATCTCCGCGGTCGGGCGAGCAGTCTACCACATCCGCGGGCGCCGGCCTCCTTTTGGCGGAAGCCCCATCAGGCCCCTTCGGGAGCCAACAACGGGAAGGGTAACGTTCGCTGGTCCGGGCGATTGCCGGCCGAGGGGCATGGGCTTCAGGAGCCAGAACTCAGCGGACAGAAGCCAGAAAAAGGGCAGAGACACTGTGACCAAAGCGACGCCGTGGGACCACGACCCGTCCACTGACATCTGTCTTCTGACCCCTGGTCTCCAGGCCCCCCAAGGCCGTGGCGTCGGGGCTCAGGGGCCGTGCGGCCGCCTACCAGCCTAGCCGCCCAGCGGGCCGAAGGCCCCAGACCGACGACCGAAGTTACATGGAAGCCTCGTCAGGCCCTTACGGGGCCGGGCAACGAGAAAGGGTGACGTTCAGTGATCCTGGGGCCTTGGCGGCCGCGGGGCATGGGGCCTGCTTCGGGCCGCGCGCGAAGCCGAGCATGAGATTCGCCGCGCAGGCACGGGGCATCAGCGGTGGTTTCATGATAGACCGGTCGACACGAACGATTTCACGGTACGAACGTTGGAGGCGCTGCGCGGCGAGCTAAGGGGCCGCACGCGGCTCTCCAGCAGACCCCATGCCCCCCGACTCCGATGTCGAGACGAGCTTTCGACCCACGACCAACGGCTGACGACCAACGACCGACGTTACTGAGAAGCTCCCCGGCTCAGGTCGCGGCTGCCCGCACGAGGGGGGCCAGCACCCGGCACAGCTCCGCGAACGAGTAAGGTTTGGAAACGGCCGCGTCGAACCCGCACTCCCGGGGTCTGGCGATCGCCGGGGCCTCGGCGTACCCGCTGGCCGCCACGATCGGTACGGCCGGGTCCAGTTCGCGGATCCTGCGAGCCGCCTCCAGGCCTCCCATCCCCCCGCGCACCGTGAGGTCCAGGACGACCGCCTGGTAGGGACGGCCCTCTTCTTTGGCGGTCCGGAACGCGGCGACCGCCTGCTCCCCGTCCTCCACCACATAGGGGCGGGCTCCGCACGACTCCAGGTTCTCCTGAAGGATCTCTCGGAGCAGGGGGTCGTCGTCCATCGCCAGGATCCGGAGGCCGGGCACAGCCTCCTCGGGCGGCAGGCCCTCGGCCGCACCCTCGCCCGGCCGGGCCGAAGGGGCTGTCGGAAGGTAGACGCAGAAGGTGGCCCCCGCCCCTTCCTGGGACTCCACCTGAATCGTGCCTCCGTGGCGCCGGACCACCGAGTAGGAGGTGGCCAGCCCTAGGCCGGTGCCGTCTTGCTTGGTCGTGAAGTACGGGTCGAAGATCCGGGGCAGGTGTTCCGGGGGAATGCCGCAGCCCTCGTCGGCCACGGTGATCCGCACGTAGCCCGAGGGGATACGCCGGGGCTCCACGGCGCCGGGGGCGGTATCCGCGTTCTCGGCCCACACCCGTAGCCGTCCCCCCTCGGGCATTGCCTGCCGGGCGTTCACCACGAGGTTGGTGATGACCTGGTGGATCTGCTCCACGTCCACGTCCACGGGCTTGAGGTCCGGGGCTACGTGGATCTCCGCCGTGACCGACGACCCGGCCAAGGGGAAGCGGACCCAGCCCTCGAGCAGGGGCCCCAGGTCGACCCGTTTTCGCACCGGCTCGCCGCCCCGGGCGAACGTGAGAAGCTGGCGGGCCACGCCCGAGGCCCTGCGGCAGGCGTCCTGGGCCCGTCGCAGCGGTTCCAGGGCCCGTTCGGGGGACGTGCGGAGCCGGCG
Source organism: Deltaproteobacteria bacterium (assembly GCA_013152215.1). GTDB lineage: Bacteria > Desulfobacterota > Deferrisomatia > Deferrisomatales > Deferrisomataceae > Deferrisoma. The sequence continues at coordinate 3,483 of JAADGT010000092.1, read as the reverse complement.
CTCCGCCAGTTCGAGGTTTCCGGAGATACCCATGAGCAGGTTGTTGAAGTCGTGGGCGAGGCCGCCGGCGAACACCCCCAGGGCCTCCACGTGCTCCGATCGGACCCGCTCGCGCTCCAGGGCCCTGGCATCGGTCACGTCGCGCATCACGATCACGGCCCCGCTGCCCGAGGGGTGTTCGGGCCGAAGGGCCAGGACCTGGGCGTCCACCTCCCGCCGGCCTCCGCCCCGGGGCTGCACGCAGCCCTCCCCGGCCCATGGGTTCCCGCCGGCAAGCACGGCCCGAACCGCCTCGGCGAGCGAGAAACCCTCGCAAGGGGGAATCACCTCCTCGAGGGGCCGGCCCCTGGCGCGCGCCGCGGGCCATCCGGTGAGCCCCTCGGCCGCCGCGTTGAGGAAGGTGACGCAGCCGTGTGCGTCCACCGCGATCACGGCGTCGGACATGGTGCCGAGCAAGGTGTCCAGATTCGCCCTTTCCTGGGCGAGCCGGTCCTCCGCCCTTTTCTGCCGGGTGATGTCCCGGGCCACGTACACCCACCCCCGGTCCGAGTCCCGGGCACCCAGGGACACCGGCGTGGCCGAGACCAAAAACACGCCCCCCAGCCGGGAGCTCCGTAACTCGCCCTCGCCCCCCCTCGAGGCTGCCCGTCCCATCTCGGCCAGGCCCGCCTCCTCCATGCCGAGACCGACCACCTCGGCGGGGGAGCGGCCGAGCCGGCGGGCCAGCGGCCGGTTCACCCGGCGGATCCTCAGGTCCGGCCCCACGACCGCGAGCAGATCGGGCACGGCGTCGAATGTGGCCTCCCACTCGGCCTTGGCCTGGGCCAGCGAGGCGAGCAGCTGGGCCCGCTCGGTGATGTCCCGGCCGACGGTCACGGCTCCCAGCAGCTTGCCGTCCTGGGTCTTGAGGGGTGCCACCAGGACCTCCAGGGTCCTGACGCTGCCCCCCGGCGCGGACAGATCCCTCACCACCCGGACCGTTGCGCCGGTCTCCATGGCGTCGGCCACCGGGCAGGCCCGCTCGCCCGCCCGGCACGGGACCCCTATGTTCTCGTGGAGGTCGCGGCAGCTCACCGCTCCTTCCGGGCCGTTCACGTCGAATCCTGCCGCCCGGTTCCCCTGGATCACCCGCAGTTGGGGGTCCACCACCAGGACCCGGTCGGGCACCGTGTCGAGCACGGTCCGCAGGAACCTTCGGGCCTGCTCGGCCCGGTCGTGCTCCCTCTCCAGGTACGCGATCAACAGCCCGACGGCCGTGACCAAGCTGAACGCCGCTCCCAGGGTGTACCCCCAGGGCGCCGCAGCCGGCAGGCGGGCCAGGAAGGGGTAGTCCCACTTGTGAAGACCCCAGAGCACGAACACGGCCCCGGTGAACCGCACGGCCGCGCCTGCGCGGGGAAACTGCTTCCCGCTCGCCAGGAGCACCCGGCCCGCCTCCAGGTTGGCAAACCCGAGGAAGAGGAAGGTAGGGGCGGTATACACCACGAACGTGGCCTCCCAAAGCGGCCCGGCGACGACCCAGGCCGACAGGGCCGCCGCGGTCAGGGCCCACCCGCCGGCCAGGCGCTTGTCGGCGAACACCCGGGCCCCGCGCAGCAGGAGGTACCCGCTCCAGAGGGCGCAGAGCTGGTTCGCCACTTGCCAAGGGGCGCGGGGGGCGCCCAGGGCGATGGGGACCATTGCCCCGAACCTCGCCGTGTAGAGCAGCCAGCCCCAGGTCCAGAGCCGGAGAAACGGTTCGCGGTACGCGCGCGTGAGGTATCCGTAAACCCCTAGAAGGACCAGGGAGCCCAGGAAGGGTGGGATGATCCAGAACAGCGGCACGAAAAAACCTCCCAGTTGGGCCGCCCGCCGGGTGCGGTCCGGCAGGGCTCCGCCTTCCCCGCCATCGCGATTTGTCCCCCAAGTCGCGTTGTATCGGCAACCCCCTTGCCAAGCTTGACGGCTCGAGATGGCTCCGGGCCGAGGGGCGGCGGATGGATCCGTCGCCTGGGACCACGCACGCGGAACCGTGTACAATGCCCACGTCCAAGCCCTACGGATCTGGAGACGTTCCCATGTTCGCCCGGCTCGTCCTTCTGTTCACCCTGGTCCCGGCCCTGGAGATCTACCTGCTGATCAAGGTGGGCGCCGGGATCGGCGCCATGAACACGATCCTGCTGATCATCGCCACCGGCGTGGTGGGGGCCCACTACGCCCGGCTCCAGGGGTTCTATGTGCTGCGGCGGCTGGAGGCCAGCCTGGCCGAGGGCCGCTTGCCTGCCGGCGAGATCCTGGAGGGGGCCATGCTGCTCGTGGGCGGAGCCCTGCTGATCACCCCTGGGTTCCTCACGGACCTCGTGGGCTTCAGCCTGGTGTTCCCCCTGACCCGGGAGTGGTGGCGCCGTCGCCTGGTGGAGTGGCTGCGCCGGAGGCTGGAGCGGGGTGAGATCGTGATCGTGCGCCGCCGGCATCCGTGGGACGGCGACTTGTGAGGATTTCGACCGATCCGGGAGTCGAGTCTCTTGCCTTCCAGCCTCCCAGCCTCCCAGCGTTCCATCTTTTGTGACCGCGTGTTCGTGTACGGCACCCTGAAACGGGGGGGGATCTACCACTCCCTCATCGCTCCCCACGTGCTCGAGGTGTGGGAGGGGTGGGTGCCCGGCGTTCTCGTGGACCTGGGTGCCTACCCCGGCTGGGTGCCCGGGCCCGGTCGGGTGTGGGGCGAGGTGCTCCGGGTGGACCGGGTGGACGAGGCCCTGGCCAAGCTGGACGACCTGGAGGACTACCACGGCCCGGGCCGGCCCGAGAACCTGTACGAGCGGGTCCTGGTGAAAGCGGAGACGGCGACGGCTCCGGTGGAGGCATGGGCCTACCGGTACCGGGGCCCTACCGGGGGCCGCCCCGTGGTACCCGGAGGGAGGTGGCCGGTCCGGTGAGGTGACGAGACCGTTCCAACCCCTTGAGCTCCTGGCTCTCCTGGTTGCCCGGGGGCATCGGTTCCCGTATCATCGTGAATCGCCGTTCAGCGAGGGGTGGGAACCGACGGCGGTCGCGAGACGGATCGGGAACCGTAACGGCCACCCAGGGTGCCCTCGGGCGCGGGTGGCCGTTTTCGGTTGAGGGCGTGGGCGGGGCGAGGGAGGCCGGAGTGAGGGAAACGCGGGTGAGCGAAGCCGAAGTCCCGAACCACAACCACAAGAGCCGGGTGGCGAGCGTGGTCTCGTGGGCCGTGACACTGTTCTTGGTGGGGCTGGTGGTGTTGGTGGTGGTGTACGGGGTGACCCGGCCCAAACCCCCTGCCCCCAAGCCCGTGGCCCACGTGACCAACGTGGAGGTGCGCACCGTGCGGCCGAGGCCCTACCAGGAGCGGCTGGACCTTCCGGCCCGGCTGGTGGCCCAACGGGAGGCCGGCGTGGCCCCGGAGTTCGGCGGCCGGCTCCGGCGGTGGCTAGTGGCCGAGGGGGCGGCCGTGGCCCAGGGCCAGGTGGTGGCCGAGCTGGA
>JAADGT010000040.1 GCA_013152215.1 Deltaproteobacteria bacterium | reverse complement strand
GGGGACACCGGTGCGGCTGGTCACCGCCAACGGGGAGATCGAGGCATCCCTGGGCGAGGCCCGGCGGGTCGACGTGGGCAGGGCGCGGGCGCGGGACGTGGCCGTTGCCGTGGTGGGCGACGATCCCGTGCCCGGGTTGGACGGCATCCTGGGTCTGAGCTTTCTGGAACGGTTTCGTTATACCCTGGATCCCGAGGCCGGGCTGTTGGTGTTGGAGAAGTAGTTCGCCCCGTGCGGGGGTCAGGCTGCGCCCCGCCCTTCCTCAGAGGCCTCCACGACGGGCACCCCCCATTCCTTCAGCGTGTCCCGCAGAAACGCCACGCAGGCTTCCTGGGCGGCCGAACCCCGGCGGTCCGGCGTGATCGGGGAGCCGAACCGGAACCGTACCGGCCGCTCCGGCCTCACCGGGCCGAAATCCTTGAGCCGCCGGCCGTTGCCCCAGGCGTCGGTGCGAAGGGCCACCGGTACCAGCGGCACGCGGGCCCGGGCGGCCAGCTTGGCCCCGATGGAGTTGAACCGGTCGAGGCGCAGCTCGTCCGAGCGGGTGGTCTGGGGGAACACGATCACCGACATGCCCCGTCCGAGCCGCTCGGTTCCCTCCCGGAGCACCTTGGTGAAGTCCTCCCGGGGGCTCCGCCGGCCTACGGCGATCGGGTCGCGGCTGCCGAGGATCGGGCCGAACCAGGGGTAGGCGAGGAGCGTCTCCTTCACAACGAAGGTCACGGGTTTCACCGGTTGGATCACGGCCGGCAGCACGAAGGTCTCCAAGGTGCTCATGTGGTTTCCCACGAACACGGCCGGCCCCTCGAACCGCCGGAGCACGTCCATACCCTCGATGGTGAGCTTCACTCCCACCCACTCGAGGGCCCGCACGATGTCCTCGCTGGATCTGGCCCAGTGGGCCCCGTCGTAGACGCCCCGGGCCACCTCCCAGCGCGACCGTCCCACGATCCACAGCACCCGGGCGTAGAACGGCAGCTCGGGCCACGGGCACAGGCGGGGAACGAGGCCGGGGCGCCGGTCGGATGGGGTGCGGTATTCGTTGTGGTCCGCGAACGCCATGACTCCACGCAAAAGGAGCGAGCCCCGGGGCTCGCTCCCTCGTCCTGCAAGTTGTTTGCGGGCTCGGAAGGATCAGACCGGACGCACGTTGGCGGCCTGGGGGCCCTTCTGGCCGTCGACCACCTCGAACTCCACCTGCTGCCCCTCCTGCAGGGTCTTGAAGCCCTGCATCTGGATCGCGCTGAAGTGGACGAACACGTCCGGGCCGTCTTCCTGGGCGATGAACCCGTACCCCTTTTGGTCGTTGAACCACTTTACCGTACCGACTGCCATGTTCCTGCCTCCTTACAAGGCGTTTGGGTGCCCGGGGCACCCGTGGTAAAAACTGCGTGGGAGAAACAACGCCCGGAGGGAGGAACCGCATCCGGTACTGCTTCTGCCCAGCGCGCCCAATCGTTCGCGGCGCAAGGGGCGCCAACCAAAAACGGAGGGGCCGGGGCCTCTCCGTTTCGATCCGCTTTCTGTGCGGGCCAGGACGGGCTGAGGCGGGTCCCTGACCGTTTGTGCGGTCACAGTACCCGAGGATTCAAACGCTGTCAACGATCGGCAGTCATTTTTTTCCCATCGCCCGGCGCAGGGCTCCTGCCGCCCACAACCCGTAGAAAACGGCGGCGGTGAGCACCGCCGCCCCCACCGCTCCAGGCCCGCTCTCCACCCATCGGGAGCCCCACCGGTCGTATCGGTCGGTCCAAGGGGTGGGGCCGTCGCCCGGCGGGATGCCCCGGCGCCGGTTCCGGCGACAGTCCCAGGCAAAGGCGAGCTGCCATGCGTTACGGGCCACGAACCCGCCGGTCTCCATCCACCGTCGGAGCAGCCCGAGGAACCCGTCCTGGCTGCCGTGGGTTTGGAGGAGCCGCAGGAACGGCACCAGATCCAAACGGTCCGCTCGGGTCTGTTCCCGGTACAAGGCCGGGGCCTCGGCGAGGAACTCGTGCCAGCCCAGGTCGTGGGCGGCCAGGATCAGGGCGTTCAGGGCCTGGCGGGGCCCCAGCCCCTCGGCCTCGAACCGGCGGGCCGAGGTGAGGACCGTGCCGGGCAGCAGGGTCCACACCCCCGTCCGGAACACCCGGGCGGCCAGGTCCGCGTCCTCCAGGAACGGAAGGGTTTCATCGAATCCCCCCAGCGAGCCGAGGAACGATCGGGAGATCCAGATCCCCTGGTCCCCGTGGACGGTGCCGGGCCGGTTGGTGCGGGTCTTTGCCTCGTAGAAATAGAACGCGGCGTCCCGTCCGGGGCCGGACCGACGGAACCGGAGCCCAAAGTGGCCGGCCACCCGGTCGTGCCCCAGCCGCTCCCGTTCCCCGGCCATGTGCCGGGTCGCCCGGGCCAGGAGCTCGGGGTCGGGGAGCCGGGTGTCGGCGTGGAGGAACAGGAGGTCCGGGCCGCGGGCCGCCCGGGTGCCGACGTTCATCTGGCGGCCGCGGCCCGGGGCGGATCGGACCACCTGCCACGGGAACGGCAGGGTGAGTCGGCCGGGCGCCTCCGGAGTGCCGTCCTCGCTGGCGCCGTCGGCCACGACGACCTCGAACTCCGGCCCCTGTTGCCGGGCCAGGTCCCGGAGCAGGCCGGGCAGGGTGCCGGCCTCGTTCCGGGTGGGAATCACCACCGAGAGGAGGGGGCCGTTCATGGAAAGGGGGGCGGCTTGGGACGCGGGCACCCGGGATGGTACCCTCGGCTGCCATGGACCGTGCGTTTCTCCGTACCCTGGATCCCGAGCTGCGCCGTCTGTACGCCGTGCTGCGCCGGCACCCGGCGGGGCTCCGGGAGTACGAGCTGTTGGAGCGGCTCCGGGGCGACAGCCCCCTGCGGGGGCTCGGGGAGCTCGAGCTGTTCCGGGTGCACTTCCTGCTGTTCCACCACCTGTACCGCCTCCGGCAGGCCCTGGAGCGGGGGGGGCGGGGCAGCCTCGAGATCCACGTACTGCGGATCCGGCTCCTTCCCTTGCAGGGAGCGGCCCCAAACCCGCGATGCCTTCCCGCCGTCCCCGACCCCCTGGCCGCCTACTACCTGGACCTGGGCCATCTGGTCCACACCCGGGCCGACGACGTGCGCGAGATGCTACGGTGGTTCTGGCGCAGGTTCCGGATCCACATGCGCAGGGAGGATGCCCTTAGGGTCCTGGGCCTGGAGCCCGGGGCGTCCGGCGGCGAGATTCGCCGTCGCTTTCGGTCGTTGGCGCGGCAGCATCACCCGGACCTCGGAGGCGACCCCGAACGATTCCGCGAGGTGGTCGCGGCCATGGAGGTGCTGCGCACGTGCGAGGAGCCGGCTCCGGCTCCCCGGGGGGACCGGCGATAGGCCCGGCCGGGGGCGTTAGGCGCGGCCCCGACATGCGGGGCACACGGCCATGCACCGGAAACAGAAGTACTGGAACCCGATCGACCCGGCCTGATACAGACGCCAGAAAAGGGGATCGCGCACCATGGCCTTGCGGTCCTTCGGGTCAGCGGCTCCGTACCGGCCCCAGAACGAGATGGCCGCACCGATGCCGTAAGGCTGGGAGTTCCGGATGCAGGCCATGAGATCGGTCTTGCCCTCTTGGACAAGCGCGTTGCCCGGGCATGCCTCCACGCACCGGTTGCACCCGGTGCACAGGGTGTCGTCCACAGGGCGGTCACCCGCCAGGGCCAGGTCGGTCAGCACGGCCGTGAACACCACCCGGGTGCCCAGCCGGGGATGGATCACCAGGTTGTGACGGCCGAAGGCTCCCAGCCCGGCGGCCACAGCGGCGTGGCGGAGCGACACGTCGCCCACGGCTCCCTTGGTCTGGACGCTCATCTCCAGGGGGTACGACGGCGGCACCGTGACGGCCCGGGCGCCGCAGGCCGACTCCAGATGCCGGGCTAACCGGTAGTTGCACGAACGGGCGAACTCCATCACCTCCAGGCGGCCGGCCATGGCGATCTGCGGGTTGGGGCTCTCGCAGCTCGACAGCTCCCGGTAGGCCAGCACCACCAGGGTCTGGGCTCCGGGAAGGATCGTTTCCAGGCCGGGAGATCGGGGGCTCCGGTAGGCTCCGGCCGCGGCAAATCCCACGTCGTCCGCGCCCAGTTCCCGGGCCAGGGCCCGTATGGTCTCGCGCATGGGGCCTCCTCCTGTACGCATCGGGGGACTGCCCCCCTCGTATCACTCGAGAGCCTCCGGTGCAACCGTTGCCAGACTTGTCCCCGTTTCCTGCCGTGGTTATCCCTTCCGCGCTCGGGCCGATAAGGAAACCCATCGAGTGATCCTCACCCACGGAGAGAGGCGGGATGGGGCTGAGTCCCAGATCGAAGATCCGAGCCTTCGGGGTGCACCTGGGGGTGAGCGCGGTAACCATGGGCCTGCTGCTCTGGCTGTTCGTGAGCCGCTGGTTTCCCCTGCCCTACTTCGTGGCCGACGGGGGTTGGCAGGGCCTACGGCTCATCGTGGGGGTGGACCTGGTGCTGGGCCCTCTGCTTACCTTGATCGTGTACAACCCCCGCAAGACCCGCAGGGCCCTCCTGATCGACTACTCTGTGATCGCCACCCTGCAGGCCGTGGCCTTCGGGTGGGGACTCTGGACCGTGGCTGCTCAACGCACGGCCCTGGTGGTGTTCGCCGACGGCGCGTTCTACTCGGTGAGTGTGGATGTGATCCCCCTGGCCGGTGACAGTGCCAGGAAGATCCTGGAGGAGGCGGACGCCACCCCGGTCTACGCCGTGGTCCGCATGCCCCCGGACGAGGACGAGCGCCAGCGCATCCGCAAGACCGCGTTGACCACGGGTCGGCCGGTGTTCCTTCGGGGCGACCTGATGGAGCGATTGACGGACCAGAACATCGGGATCGTCCGGGAGTACCCCCTCACCCTGGACGCTTGGCGCCACCGATCGCCCGTGTGGGCGGCCAAGGCGGAGTCGTGGCTGAAGAAGGAAGGCCTGGATCCCAAGGGGGTGCTGTTGGTGCCGCTGGTGTGTCGGTATCGGCGGTTGGCGATCGTGCTCCAGCCCGACCGAAGCGAGTCGATCGCGTTTCTCCGAGAGGGGCCTCCCCAAGAAAAGAAGATCAAGGTGAAGCGGCCTCCGGCGGGCTCGTAGCGGCCGGCATGGCGTATTCTCCGGATTCGTGCTTTCTTCCCTTACCGGGCACCCAACGGTCTCCGATCACCTCCCAGATCTGATAGTAGGGCGGATTCGACTCAACGAGGCGGAAGCCCGGTAAGGGTTGTGGCTCCTTGTCCCAGAACACCTGGTGGAAGATGGACTTGGCCACGTTCGTGGATAGCAACAGGGCGATTGCGGCGCGGGGGTAATAAAAGAGCCGGTAGTTCCCGTTGGATTCGTACGGATGGTCCTCCCTCCCGGATTCGGTGAAGATTCGGGCCAGCTTCAGCTTCCGTTCCTCCTCCCCGGCCCACGCGACACCCTGGTCCAGGTCCGCCCGAAACCCCTCCCCCTGGAGCAGAGATCCAGCCCTCACGACGCGATAGAAAATCTTTGTGGTAGGATGGATCCCGTTTCTGACCCGGGGGTTCCATGTGCCAAACCAGTACCACCAGTAGGCGGTCCGGGCCATTTCCCAATCCAGAAACAGATACACGGGCGGAGCATTCGGCGGGTAGAGGAACTCCATCCACTTCTCCAGGTTGATCTTGTCCCGAATCCTCTCGTCGGCAAGTTCGAGGATCCGGGCTCGGGCCTTCTCGGGTGGCAGAGCCAAGAGTTGCTTCGCCAGAAAAACCTCCTCGCCCTCCTTGCCCCCCGCCTTTCTGCGCAGTTCGGTCATGCCCTTGCGGCCTCGAGCCACAAAGAAACGAATGTAGTTCGCACTGAAAGTCGGACTGTCAGATGCGAAGGGAATTGCATCCCAGACCATGTCGGTACCCCAGTGGGTTGCCCCATCCGCCACGGTGGCCCGCCGGGACCAGTAAAGCAGCGGATATCCATGGTCGGCCCAGTTCCAAACCACCGCCTCTGGTGGGGTGAGCTCCTGCAACCGCTCCATACCAGCCACGACCTTGGGGAGCACTACGGGCCACCGGTCGTCCTGATACTCGTAAATCTTGGCCGCGCTTTGGACGACGAGACCAAAAGCCAAAAGGACCACGAGCCCTTTCACCCACCGGTGGCTCGAGCGTGCCCACGCCCACGCGGCAGCGTATCCGCAGCCCAGCGCGATGAGAGGGCCCGCGAACACGAGAAACCGGTATGCCTTGAAGAGCCCGAGGAGTAAAAGCCCTGCGGGGACCGCCAGGAACAGCGCTTCCCGGAACCGGGTGGCCAGAAGGAGCAGGCACCCGACGGCGCCCACGGCGACCACGGGCCACGCGCCGCCCAACGCCCAGAAAATCTTGTCCCACCCCGGAATCTGCTGCTCGCTGATGGAAATCGAAACATTGGGGTAGGGACCGGCCGGGGCCTTTCCGACGTAGCGGACGATCTTCACGACCAGTTCCCACAGGCTGCCCTCCACGTTGGCGAAGTACAGGGAGAACCCTCCCCACAGAATGGCTCCTGTAACCAGAAGAGTGGCCGTTGTGGCCCATCGGTGGTCACGGTGGGGGGAGGAGATCTGTAGGGCCAAAGCCGTCCCTACGGGGATCGCCCAGAACGCGAAAACCGCGTACGGCGCCTGGTCCCACCACACGAGGCACACGAGCAGCATCGCGAGTGGTAGGAGAAGCTGCCACGCCGTGCGGCGAGCCCGGCCAGACCACAGCAGGAGCCCGATCCAAACAAATGCGTAAAGAAACGTGACGTTCCCCGGGTCCGTGTCGAACCAGCCGGCGCTCGACCGGCCCACGAAGAGGGGGCCGAACAGAGCAAGTGCGGCGGCCGTGTGGCCGGCCATCGGGCCTCCGAGGCGCCACGCGATGCCGTAGATCGGCAAGGCAACGAAAAGGCCGAGGACACACGGTGCGAACGCCGCCACCCAGTCCAGGGGGGCCCCGCTGATCTTCGTCGCCGCTGCGGTGAGCTGGCACAGCAGCGGGGGTACCGGAGGCCGGATTGGGGAATCCGGGAACCTCCGTTCCCGATGTACCGGATCGTACCGGTTCTCGAGCAGGTCTCTCGTGAGCGAAAGGTAGTAGTAACCATCGAACGAAGTGAGGATCGGAACGTCGTCGTATTGGGCCTTTTCCGGAAAGGCCATCCAACCCGCGATGGGGTGAACGCGGATCAGAGCCCCCGCGAACACGATGAGGATGGCGAGAAGCAGGTGCCCCCGTTGCTTTGAGGTCATATGAGGCTCCTTCCCGGCGTGGTCACGCGAGCTCCACCAATACTTGGGTCCAGGGAACCGGCGAGCGCACCTCGCGGACCGCTCCGGCCGCCCCCGCAAACGCGACAAAGCTCGACCTGGACCAATGGTTGCGATGTCCAGGTGTGTTGCCCAGGCTCCGCGCGTACCGGAGTCGCGCCAGGTTCAGTATGCGCCAGAGGGGCTCCCGGGGAACCGACAGCACGATCCACCGCGCCGCCACGCGCCGCAGTTCGGCCAGGGCGTCCAAGGGGCTTTCCAGGTGCTCCAGGACCTCCAACGCGAGCACGGTGTCTGCGGCGTCGTCTGGAAAGGGCAGGGCGTAGATGGAGCCGAGGCAAAACGGCACGCCGGGGTTGCGCAAGCGGGCGGCCCGTACGAGGCGCGGTTCCACGTCCAGGGCAGCGAACTGCACGTGGGGACCTGCCAGGCGCCGGATCCTCTCGGAGCTGAACCCCTCGCCGCATCCCACCTCGATGCATCGCGTGGGCGCGCACCGCACCAGAATATCGCCCAGCGACGAGTAGAACCGGTCTACCAGCCATCGACCGATCCGCCCCTCCGCCGTGTACTTCCCGGCAAAATCGTATGTCGTCTCCGATGGCATGGCCCTCACCTCTCCTTCGCCCCCCTGCGGGAAGCCGAGACGCGGCCCCCGCGCCATGCCAGGGCGATCCACGGGCCGAGCATTGCCACGTTCACCAGCCGGTTGAGCCCGGCCGCAAGGAACCCGGCACTCGCGGGGATGCCTGCAGCAAGAGCCAGCGCGGCCGCACCGGTCTCCTGTACGCCGAGCCCGCCTGGGGCTACCCCCACAGCAGAGCCGGCGATCTGGCTCGCCACGAGAACCGCAGCCTGGGCAAGAGTGCCGGCTACGCCGACGGCCCGAAGACACGCCCAGAACCGACCCACGTCTACCAGGAGCGCGGCCGTCCGAACTGCCACAAGAAACGGAAAGGCACGGCCCTCCACCCCAAGACGACGCAACAGCCAAAACGCTCCCACCACGAGGCCCACCCCTCCCACCCCGGCAGCCATGCCCGCAGAGGCGTTGCCGTGGATCGCGATAGCGCCTC